>NZ_JBGMEK010000033.1:0-53002 GCF_041447265.1 Microbulbifer epialgicus | reverse complement strand
GTATTCCGAATCAACACCCGCCCAAGGAAGGTATTAAATTACTTGAGTCCGCTAGAATTTCTGGCGGGCAAGCGTGTGTCACTTATAGTGGCAATCTAGGAGATATCGATTAAGGGTATGGTGTATAAAAAGTATAAACCCAGTCTTCGCCAACCAAATATATATCTAGCAAAAAGTCCCAAGAATAGAACCACCCAAAAAGCAATTTCACAACCCAAAATAAGTATCAATAGAGTACTATCTAGCATGCACTTGTACCCAGTAAATGACTACCTACTCTCTCGACATGGCATAGCCAGAAAATATCATTGGCTGTGTTTATAGACAGGCCCAAAATTCAGGCCTGTCCCATGCAAGGAGGTGTGATATCAGGCGATCTGTGTTTCTCCCGGGGCCCTAGACTTGGTATTTGCACCAGTCTTCTCTGGCACCGGCAGAGCAACGGGCATCTGCTGTGCCTGACCGGTGGCCATGACCACGGTGCTACCATGGCGGGCGGCGGTCACCAGGGCATCGTTATCGGCGATGGCACTCATAAATCGCAGGGCCTCATCAGCGCTCGTACCGGCTTTGGTCAACACTTTAATGGCCTCAGCGGCACTCTCGGCGTATACACGTCGCGCCTCACCCATTTTCTCCATACGAATCTTAACCGACTCACCATCTGCCTTGGCCTTGCCCACTTCACGCTCACGGATTGCCTCGGCCTCATAAGTAGCCGCCTGCTTCTCCCTCTGCATTTCCATTACCTTATTGGCTTGGATCTCAACAGATTTGGGTAGGCGTGGCTCATCTGACAGCACATCGACAATCTCAACACCAAAGTCGTGGAAAAAGTGACGTAGCCGCTCCTTGGCCTTATCAGCAATCTGCTCTTTCTTGTTATATACATCTTCAAGCTCGATACCATTAGCGACGGGGATAGCCGCATCGGTAGCAAAGGACTTCAGCTGCGCCTGATAGTTCTCCAGATCATAAAGCGCCTTGTACGCAAGTTTCACATCAGACGAAACTTGGTGCTGTACCTTAAGGATCAGGCCGAAGGTAACATGGTTACTTGTCTTCAGACTAAGCTCTACAGGTGTCTCATGCAAGGCCGTAGAGGCTTTTTTGTCTACCCAGGAAAGATAGGGAATAATCAAGTTAAAACCGGGGGTGGCAGTTTTCCAGTATTTGCCTAGAAATAGTACAAAGTGGTACTGCTTGGGCTCTACAATCACAATGGCCTTGGCCAACAAAAAGACTAGAGACAGGCCAAGTGCAATAGGCCAGAAGGGAAAAATGTTAAAAATCTGATCAGGCACGTTTTAAAATCCTAAGTATGAAGTTCTCAGTTCGCCAATAATACAGGTTTTGATATTAAAAAAGCAGTGTATAAGTGCTTGTCCGGAAAATTCAGCGCAGTGAAACCAATTGATTATTCCACTTGTTCATTCGTACATTCATTCACTCTTCTCGCTAAGTGCAGCATATATCTATCCATACTATTCTTAACCTTTGATTCTCCTTGGCAAATACGCAGCTCCAACACGACCTTCTCTCCTATAAGTAGTCGCCTATAAATAATTGATAAAACAAGCTAAGTATAAGCAGTGAAATTGTGATTATAGCTTTTATCACTGAATTACCAATAAATAACTGGTACAAGAGTAGATAAGTGGCGCTGTGTGAGCACAAGTAAATACTGTTTTTATGGAAATCCGCTACTTTTTCTACAATCTTTGAGTATCACAACTCTCCTTAATAGATAAAGTATAATTATATCGATTCAGGCCCCAAGAAAATTAATAAGATTGCAGAAATTAATAAGATCTAAGAATAGTGAACCACCCCTACCCCCCAAAAATAGCTTAAACTTCCAGTTACTTAGTGCCATTTTGAAACTCCAGCTGTAATTGGGCACTCGAAATTTTAGCCGCAAAATAAATTACGCTAAAAGCTTTAACTTATGTTCCACAAAATTAATATCGTAAAGATTTTAGAAAAATTAATTAAGAGTATAAGCATCGCGCCCCAAGTACTCTTCAGCGAAACAGAATGGAAAATTATTGGTAACTATAGAATAGCTTGCAATGGAGATCCAACTAATACTAACTCTAGCTTCCTGAGATAGTACTACTGGGTCAGAAGGAAAGAATACACTGCACCCGAGACGCGCTGTAAATACATCCCTGTAAACTCGTAATCGGCATCCATGCCTCATACGGTCCCGAGCGCTGTGTATTCTTTCCTTCCCCTTTTTAGTATGAGTAAGGCTGGTTGATTTAATCGACTATCGCAGCATCCTTACTTGCCTCTTCCCTCCCATGTACAATCCGATATAACAACGGCAATACAAACAGGGTTAGGAGCGTAGAGGAAATAATGCCCCCAATCACCACCGTAGCCAGCGGTCTTTGAACCTCTGCTCCGGTACCCACATTCAAAGCCATGGGCACAAAACCTAGGCTTGCAACTAATGCAGTCATTAATACCGGGCGCAGGCGAATCATGGCGCCATCGATTATGGAGGCAAACAGCTCACCACCCCGCATACGCAGTTGGCGGATAAAGGAGAGCATTACCAAACCATTTAGTACCGCCACACCAGAAAGGGCGATAAAGCCTACTCCCGCGGAAATTGATAGCGGCATACCCCGCAGCCACAGGGCCAAGACACCCCCAGTTAGTGCCAGGGGAACGCCAGTGAAGATGATCAGGGCATCCTTGAATGAGCCGAAAGCCATTACCAAAAGACCCAGGATTACCAGTAGTGTTAGTGGGACCACAATAGAAAGGCGGGTACTGGCGGATTCCAGTTGTTCAAAAGTACCACCATAAACCAACCAGTAGCCCGCCGGCAGGGAGACTTGCTGGTCGATTCGCGCCCTTGCCTCTTCTACGAAAGATCCCAGATCGCGATCGCGCACATTGGCTGTTACCACAACACGACGCTTGCCATTTTCACGGCTGATCTGGTTGGGGGCCGGGGCCAATTCCAGGCTGGCGACTTCAGATAGGGGCACATAGCTACCCAGTGGGCTGCCAGCAGGTAACGGTACAGGCAAATCACCCAGATTTTCGTAATCCCTGCGCAGCTCTTCTGGTAGGCGTACTACCAACTGGAAACGGCGGTCACCTTCGTAAATCAATCCAGCCTCTTCACCCCCAATTGCGGTGGATATCAGATCCTGTAGAGTTTGCAGGTCTATACCGTAACGGGCGAGAGCGATGCGCCTGGGCACTACAGAAAGTACCGGCAGGCCTTCCACCTGCTCTACTCGTGCATCGGCAGCACCTTCGATCCCATTCAGCACGCCAAGAATTTCATTTGAAGAAGCCACCAGCTGATCCAGGTCATCGCCGAATACCTTGATACCCAGGTCAGCACGCACCCCGGAAATCAGCTCGTTAAAGCGCATCTGGATTGGCTGGGTAAACTCATAGTTGTTACCTGGCAATTGGCGCACAGCCTCTTCGATTTCTGCCACCAATTGTTCCTGGGGCAGTTTCGGGTTGGGCCATTGCTCCCTGGGTTTCAGGATCACAAAGTTATCGGCCACATTGGGCGGCATTGGGTCTGTTGCCACTTCTGGTGTACCAATCTTTGCGAATACCTTATCTACTTGGGGAAACTCCTTGATTCGCTGCTCCAACAAACGCTGCATTTCCACCGATTGCTCCAGGCCAGTACCGGGAATCCGCAATGCGTGCAGTGCGATATCACCTTCATTGAGCTGGGGAATAAATTCCGAGCCCAAAGTGGTGGCAAGCCAGCTACAGAACAGTACCAGCGCCAGTGCACCGGAAAGCACCAACCAGCGCACTTTCATTGCCGCAATTAACATTGGCTTGTACAGAGATTTGGTAGCAACGATTACCTTATTCTCTTTCTCACTGATTTTGCCAGTAAGGAAAACCGCAACCGCTGCGGGCACTACTGTAAGTGAAAGCACCAGTGCAGCCAGCAAAGCCATCACTACAGTGGCGGCCATGGGGTGGAACATCTTGCCTTCCACACCGGTAAGCGTGAACAGTGGGATATATACCACGGTAATAATCAGCACACCGAACAAGCTTGGGCGAATCACTTCGTTGGTAGCTTGGAAGACCAGCTCTAAACGTTCTTGCAGCGGCAACTTACCGCCCTTGCGCTGCTGAGCTTCGGCGAGTCTACGAATGGCATTCTCCACAATAATCACCGCCCCATCGACAATCAGGCCGAAGTCGAGAGCACCGAGACTCATCAGGTTAGCGGAAACACCGGTTTGCACCATACCGAAAATGGTGGCGAGCATAGAGAGCGGAATTACCGCTGCAGTAATAAAGGCAGCGCGAATATTCCCTAGCAACAGGAACAGCACCACAATTACCAACAGCGCACCTTCGACAAGGTTTTTCTGCACCGTGGCGATAGCTTTATCTACCAGGGTAGTGCGATCGTAAACCGCTTCCACCTTGATACCTTCGGGTACAGTGGATTTTACCTGCTCTAAAGCTTCCGCCACATTGCCGGCTACCTCGCGGGAGTTCTCCCCCACCAGCATCATGGCGGTGCCAAGCACCGTTTCTACGCCATCGCGAGTGGCAGCACCAGTGCGCAGTTCTTTACCAATAGCCACCTCCGCCACGTCCGAAATTTTGACTGGCACTCCAGCACGGCTGGCAATCACCACTTCTTCGATTTCAAAGATATTTTGCAGCTGGCCCGGTGAGCGCACCAAGAGTTGGCGACCATTATTCTCCAGATAGCCGGCACCGCGACTTTCGTTGTTGCGGAGTAGGGCTTCGGCAATATCTTCCATGGATACACCGAAGTTGAGCATCTGCCGGGGATCGGGAGTAACGTGATACTGCTTGTTGTAGCCACCAATGGTGTTCAGCTCAGTAACACCTGGTACCAGGGACAGTTGCGGCTTAATAATCCAGTCCTGGATTTCTCGCAATGCGGTGGCATCATAGGGCTGTCCGTTTGGCTGGGTGGCGCCGGGCAATGCCTCCACGGTGTACATAAATATCTCACCGAGCCCGGTGGCAATCGGTCCCATTTCAGGCTCGAGTTCCGGGGGGAGACTACTCTTTATGGCACTGAGACGGCTATTAATTAAGTTACGAGCAAAATAGAGATCTGTGCCCTCTTTAAAAACCACCGTGACTTGGGATAGCCCGTAGCGGGAAATCGAACGGGTATATTCCAGGTTGGGAAGGCCAACAAGTGCCGCTTCTACCGGATAGGTAATCCGCTGTTCAGCCTCCAGGGGCGAATAACCGGGAGCCTCAGTATTAATCTGCACCTGAACATTGGTGATATCGGGGACCGCGTCGATCGGTAGTTTCTGGTAACTCCAAACCCCCAGCCCCATTAGTACAAAGATCAGGGACAAAACGAAGTAGCGCCGCTCAATTGAGAAGCGCAGGATGCTTTCAATCATCTTCTGGCCTCAATTAGTGGTTATGCGCAGCGCCGGATTTTTCTATATCCGCTTTAATCAGGTAGCTGTTCTCAGTGACATAGCGATCACCCACATTGAGGCCACTCAGCACTTCGGTAACAGTGCCATCGCTTCGCCCCAATTTCAGCGGCCGAATTTCGTAGGTTTCTCCCACGTTGATAAACACCACCGTCCAATTGCGAAAAGGCTGCAGTGCACGGTTTTCTACCACTAACGAAACCGGCTTTTCGCTGGTCACCACCTGGCCCTGGACCATTAAGTCGGTAGCCCAAAGGTCGTTAGGGTTATCGATCATCGCTCTTGCAATCGCAAACGGCTGACCGTTGCCGCCGGGGGCGAGGCTGGTAATAGTTGAGTCGAAGGTTTGATCCCCAGCAATAATGGAAACCTTCTGACCACGGTTGATCTGGCCACGACGGGTAGGAAATACCTGTAGCTCGGCCCACAATTGGTTGTAGTTGGCAATTGTAAACAGCACTCGTTCGCCACTGAATTCACCGCGACTGGCCTGTTTATCGATAATCTGGCCACTAATAGGCGCAACTAGCGGATAAGTTTGCAAGCTGTCATTGGATTCGATGGTAGCGAGTTTTTCCCCTTTCTCTACCAAGTCACCAAGCGCTTTTTCGATAGTGACTACAGTTCCCGGATAGCGCGCACGCACATGGCTGATACTGCGATGATCAATTGCAGTTTTGCCGTACAGGGTAACGCTTTCTTTAATAGTGCCGGGGCCAGCCACAGCGGTTTTAATACCGGCCTTTTCCGCCATTTTCTCAGAGATCTGGACGCGTCCTTCATGGGATTCATATTTCCATTCAGTGCGCTCCCCCTTGTGAAAAACAGAAACGATGACATCGAAGGAGTGCGGCTCCCCTACTACGCCTTCCCCCCGGTAATACCCGGTGCTGAATTCCCAGGTAAACGGAATTTGATCCACTTTACCACCGAGCCTTTCCAAGGCTAGGGAAAGGCGGGCATTTTCCAGGAGTTTATCATCGCGAGAAATCCAGGCACGGAATTCTGGCTGTACGCCGCTTTCATAAATAAGCAGCTCTACTGTGAGATCGCCCTTTTCCAACAGGCGGCCACCATTAGGTCCACGCGCCTCTTCATGTTCATCATGCCCGCCACGGCTATCACCATGGCCCCCGCTCGCGTAACTTTGCGATGCCAGCCAAACCCCGGAAAGAAGCAGGGAAATGGACAGTATCGCCAGCCGAATCGCTTTAGTTGATTTGTTCATATCTCAATCCAAAATTATTTACTGCTATCAACGCCCATGGGCCCCAAGGGTCTGGCGGTCAGCTGTTCAATCTCTGCACCGAAAAGAAGGACGGACCGCGCTGCTTCGATACGATTACGCTTTGCATCAAGTAGCTCCTCTCGGGCGACAATTAAGTCGACATAGGAACTCCGGCCGCTGCGATAAGCACGATCCACTTCCTTTAATACCTGGCGAAGTTTGGGAATGATGGAATTTTCCAAAGTGGACACAGTGCCGAGCGCCTGTTCGCGACTGGTCACTGCGAGGAAAAGTTGTGGGTATAGATGCAACAAGGCCGCTTCACGGCGCAGCATTACCTGATCGAGCTCAGCCATCGCAGTAGTGAGGGCTCCACGATTGCGCTTTGCGGTAAAGAGCGGCACCTCAAAACCGGCCAGAACAGTGTTCTCATCTACCGCCCTATTTTTAAGAAAGCCTGCATACCACCCCACATCAGGCTTGGAGTGGGTCTGGGTCAGGCGTAGCTGGGAGGACTGAAGACGCTCCTCGGAAGCGAAACGGGCGATAGCTGGGTTTTCCTGGGCACGCGCGTAAAGCTCCTCAAAACTGGCGCTGGGTTCAAAGCGATAGAGTTCGCTGGAATCCAGGTGATAATTTTCGCCCGGCTGACCCCACGATGCAGAAAGCGCATGCTTGTAGTAAATCAGCATGCTCTTATCCGTCTGCTCCCCGAGAATTGCTGTGGCTAGGGCAGCTTCTGCATGCAGGCGTTCTGATTCGGAACTCGCAGCAGCGCTCACCCGCGCACTGACAGCACTCAGAGATTCTTTCGCCAGAGAGACTTTCTCTTCGGCAAGCACCACCAGTTCTTGTGCGGCGAGTACTTGTACGTAGCGACGAATTACGTCGGCCAATAAATCGAGGGCTTTGGCCTGTTCATTGGCGATCAGCAGGTCACGCTGGGCATTAACCACATCTACCCTTGCTCGACGTTTATCTCCCAGCTCAATTACAGAGGATAAAGTAACCGCCAGCTCAAACTCGTTGTCAGCATCATCGTCAGGGTCGGGGGCAATGTTGGAGCCGCCTTCACCGAAGCGCCTATACTCCGTCTCAACCCCCAAGTTCAAAACTGGTCTTAACGCGGCGGTTTGTCCAATGCCATCCAGGCCTCGTCTCTGTAATGGGAATACCGCGAGTTCCGGATTTCGCGCAAGCGTCAGTTCGATCGCATCCGGCAGTGTTAACAGTTCCCCCTTCTGCGCAAACACAGTCTGCGCAGATGAACAAAAAATTGTCAGCGTCAGTAGCCAAGCGGCACGACGGCAAGTCACACTCGTAAGTAGTGTGCGATAAAAATCCATGGATATCTCCCAAATCACATCTCGATTGCGCGAGGGAGCCTAATGACTCTCCATAATCGCGCAGCATTAGAGTAATCAGGCTTGGGCTATGGGCGGACGGAGTAGAGGGGAAAAATAACCGCTGGGAACAGAACCATTGCCAAACTCCCGGTAGGTTATGCTACCGCGAAGAATAGGCTGGAATGATTGGCCCAACAGACCCGTCAGGGTACTGCCATGGCAGTGACAGCAGTGATTACAGAAGTCCAAAAGAGGCGCAGACTGACCGGAGTCATCCCCGCTCAGTGGATTCTGAAAAACTACATCGAACACGGAATTATCGGACGGGAGTTGCCCTGGGTGGTCTGCCTGGTCTACATGATGTAGCGACAAATGACTGGTGACATCCTGAACCTCTTCATGACTGTCATAGAAAGCACCTGCGGTCTGGAAGACCAGCAGTACAATCAGTAAAAGTGACAGTCGAACTACATTCATAGAGGCAACAGAACCACATTGGTTAGGCTGGACTCTAGCAAACAAGGCGTAACACCTCAAATTGATCCTTCTTTTTCAGCCCATTTTAGTCAATAACTGCCCACTCAATCACGCTATCTGCCTCCAAGCGATAAGGGACCAGCAAGTCAATTCGGGCGATAAAGCTCCTGGCACACCGATCCGTGCACATCCTCTACACTGATTTTGATGCCATGAGAATGACTAAGCATTGAGAGGTACCGGTAAATGCTCGCTCCTAAACCGTTAGGTGGCTTGGCTCGCGCACTTATCTTGGTGGTCGCGGTAATCGTACTCCCCACCACAATCGCCCAACCCTCTACTTCTCCCCTACCGGAAAGTACTGAAACCCAGAGCGAGCCCACCGAACCCAATGGCTCGCCCCCCAAACACTCTCCGCCACCAGGCCAACCTGATAATACCCAGACACCCACTGCACAAATGGAAAGTGCACAAAGCGCAGAAACTGAGCAGCCTGTAGACCCCAAAGCCATGGAAGCGCTCGACCGTATGGGGCGCTACCTGGCAAGCTTGAGAGTGCTGATGTTCAACGCCAGGATCTTTACCGAGGTGGTGCTGGAAAATACGCAGAAACTGCTTATTGGTGGCAAAGTCAATTATATGGCCGTACCCCCTAACCAACTTCGTGTCGACTTGACCACAGATTCAATCACACGCCAGTTTTTTCACAATAACGACAAGTTCACTATGCTGGCTCCCAGGGATGGCTATTTCGCAGAAATGCAGGCTTCCCAACCTACCGCTGAGGTTCTCTCACAAGCAGCCAAAGACTATGGTCTCGAGATTCCTTTTGCTGACTTGCTTGAGTGGGGCCGTAACAAGGATGTCTGGGCGGGGATTAAAGAGGCCTTCCTGGTCAATTCACCTAAGGTCGATGGGAAGCGTACCCAGCACTGGGCTTTTCGCTCCGATAACCTGGACTGGGAGGTCTGGATTGCTGTGGGCGAAAAGCCCCTACCCGTGCGCATCTCTACCGTCAATACAAAAGACCCTGCAAAACCCCGATTCCTGGCCACCCTGAAGTGGGTAGAGGGAGAACAAAGTGATGCCAGTCAGTTCAGGCCACCCACCTCAAAACTCAAGCAGATCAAGTTTAAAAAGGCGGAACCGACTAAGGAGAGAGCGCAATGATTGCCCGTTACCATCGAATGCCGAGGGCTGTAACCCGACTGGTAGCAACTCTTCTTATGTCCGGGGCCCTTCTAGGATCAATATTCAGCCCCCAAGTTGAAGCGCGAGGTCATTTTGGTGGGGGTGGTGCCCACTTTAATGTCGGGGAGCACTTTAATGCCTTTCGGCCCGTGCCCGGCGGCGGCTTTCACGGTGAATTCAGGGCTGGGGAGTTTGAGCGTAGATTTCCCAACCATCCTCCTTTTTACCCGGTCCGTCCTTTGCATCCGCGTCACCCACCCTACCCACCACCCTGGCGTCCTCGTCACTGGCCCTATCCCGGCCCGGCCTATTGGGGGGTAACAGCCGTGGGTGTGGGTGGCTGGCTATACACTCTGCCGCCCAGCTGTGTACGGGTCACCATTGGGAATGTGACCTATGAACGGTGTGGGACCTATTGGTATGAACCCCACTTTGTTGCGGGACATATTGCCTACCGGCATGTACCTCCACCCAGGCGACGCTAATTTGGAAACGGCCCCGCCAATCTTATTTGGTGGGGCTACTCTTCAGCCTTTTCCGGTCCACCCTCAGCATAAGACTTACTAATACGGCGGAGAATATTCATTTGCTTGCTGAAGTTTCTGCACGGAGCACACAATGCCAAATGCAGTTTCAGGCTGGCCTGCTCACGTAATGGCAGTTTACGCTCCTGAGATTCGGACATCAGCCGCGTGGCTTCCCGGCATGATTTCATTTGCTCAGTCCTCCACGCCAAACCAGTGATCTTCGAGGCACTCACGCAAGCGCAGGCGCGCGCGGTGCAGTGTGACATTCAAATTGCTCACTGAGACCTCTGCGGCAGCACAGATCTCGTGACTTTCCAATTCAATAAACTCCCGCATCATAAAAAGCTGCGCTTGGCGGGAAGGCAGGTAATTGAGGCAAGCCTCAAAGATTCGCCAGAAATGTTTATCGTGGATTGCTGACTCAGGATCTGCCCACTTCTTGGGGCGCTCATCCTTTTGCCAGTGGCCTGTTTGGTCAAACAGTTCATCGTGATCATGCTCCTCCCTATCGCCGTGGACCAAGTGGTCTGCATCCACAAAACGCTGGCGCTGACGCAGGATGTCGGCGATCTTGTTCTTCAAGATGGCAAAAACCCAAGTCTTAAGCGCGGAGCGGCCACTAAAACTTCGGGAGTTTTTCAATGCCCCCATCAGGGCCTCCTGCACGGCATCTTCGGCAAGCTGGGTATCTTGCAGTTGCAAGCTGGCAAAACGGAGCATCTGCTGGCGCAAATCCACAAGAAACTGTGAATTTTCCAGGGAGTCATGGGCTCTCGTTTCAGACGAGGCACTCGGGACAAGGTAATCGCTCAATTACGTTCCCTCATAATATCAACGCGGAAACTATGGATAGTAACCAAAAAACAGAGATTATCTAACAACCAGCTCCCACTGACACCAAAAGGCAACTTTAACCCTATCCCTACTACTAATATTTTGTCGTGCAAACACTGCACTTGTTACAACCTTAAAGCACAGGTAAAAAGGCATTCATAAAGGCGCGTTGGCGCCCGACAGGAAAACAACTCTGCGAAAGGTAAAAAAACCGATGCACGACATTGTACAGGACTACTACGGACGCCAACTGAAAAGCTCATCGGACCTAAAGACCGACGCTTGCTGTGACGCCAGCGCTATACCGAATTGGTTAAAGCCACTGCTGGCAAATATTCATCCGGAGGTTCTGTCGCGCTACTACGGCTGTGGACTTGTTTGCCCACCGCTACTCGAGGGGTGCCGGGTACTGGACCTGGGGTGTGGCTCTGGACGTGATGTCTATCTGTTATCCCAATTAGTGGGCGCTAGCGGGGAAGTGGTCGGCGTGGATATGACCGAAGAACAGCTACAGGTTGCCAACCAGCATTTGAACTATCACGTGGACAAGTTCGGTTTTAATAATGTGACTTTCCTGCATGGCTATATCGAGCAACTGGAGGAACTCAATCTGGAGCCTGGCAGCTTCGATGTGATCGTGTCGAACTGTGTTGTGAACCTATCAACAGACAAAGGTGCGGTGCTGCGCGGCCTCCATCGATTGTTGAAAGAGGGTGGAGAATTCTACTTCTCTGATGTATATGCAGACCGCCGTATTCCCGATGCCCTGCGCACAGACCCTGAATTGGTCGGCGAGTGCCTAGGTGGTGCGCTGTACTGGAATGACTTCCTGGCGCTGACTGAAAGCAGTGGATTTCGAGACAGCCGCCTGATGGAGAGTCGCCCCTTGGAAGTGACCAATCCCGCCCTATCTGCGCGCTCTGGTTCCGTTCGCTATTACTCCGCTACTTACCGTCTATTCAAATTAGCCCAGTTGGAGAAGGATTGTGAAGACTATGGGCAGGCGGTGGTCTATAAAGGCAGCATTCCTGGAAGCCCGCACGAATTTATCCTGGATGAGCGCCACATTATTGAGAAGGGACGGGTTTTCCCGGTGTGTGGCAATACCTGGAGGATGCTCTCCGAGACACGTATGGGACCACACTTTGATTTCATCGGAGACTTTTCCCAGCATTTCGGCCTGTTCCCGGGATGTGGCCGTGAAATACCCTTCCTTGATGGACAGCGACAAAGTGATGGAGCCAGTAAGCAGTGCTGCTGAGCAGCTCAGTAACTTGTTAAATTGAAAATAGCGGCGGTCTTCTCACTGCGACAGCAAGTGTGGCCGCCAACATTTATTATCGGAATCCATTTCAAGACCTACTGCGACCAACCGCGGAATCCAGAAAGCTGGGGATTTTCAGTTCCAGCCAATAACTCGGGCGCCACAGAGTCCCACCAACAAACCCAACATGTCCACCCTTTTCACTGATTTCAAGGCTTACCATTGCGCTAACTTCATTCTCTTTGGGAATGGCCGATGGGCAAACAAATGGGTCATCAATCGCATTGATAATCATTGTCGGCACGCGGATTTCTCCCAAGAGGTGTTTGCTTGAGGCCCGAGTATAATAGTCATCTACATCACGGAACCCATGCAAGGGGGCAGTAAAAATGTTGTCAAAGCAGCGAAAATTCATGAAATAAGCGGCGTCATCAATATTGGGCAAGGCCGCGGCAATACCGGGATCTTCCGCTTTCTGCCTTAGGGTAAGGCGGAGGCAACTCAGTAAGTGACGCTGGTAAAGTCTGGAAAGCCCCCTATTAATCCGGCGACTGCAAGCGTGTAGATCCATTGGCGAAGATATCGCCACTGCGCCAACGACCGGGCTACAACTGCCATCCTCCCCCAACATCTTCAATAGCACATTGCCACCAAGGGAATAACCGACAACCAAGATTGGTGTTAATGGCAGCTGCCCCCTGAGCTGTTCAACCACCCAACGTGGGTCTTCACTGTCGCCGCTATGATAGGCGCGTGGCAAACGGTTGGGGATTCCGCCGCAGCCGCGAAAATGCATCACCGCTACTTGGTAGCGTCGCTCGAGAAGAGTTTGCATCAATCCCTGCACATAGGGAGAAGCTACTGACCCGCCCAAGCCGTGGAGTATCAGGACCAGTGGAAAATCTGGGTCATCCACCAGAGGGCGTGGATGGTGCATTGCCAAGCAGTCACCATCGGGAGTTTCATACCAGCGACAATCGGTATCTATCCAGGGAGAGGGTCGGTGTAGACGGCCAAAAACAGTTTGAATGTGACAGTTTCCAAGGCCTGCTGCTGGCGTAAATTTATCAGTCATACTTCAGATCCAACTGGCACAATAAGCCCCCTGCAACCCTTCCAGATAGTGTCTTCGAAGGGGAAGCTGACCCCTATCATTTCGACACCATTCTCGGCGCCTGGATATTACGCTTTTAGGCGGGGAAAACAGATTTCGCATAGTTCAGAGTAACCTGCAAATCTAATGCAACCCTATCCAGTATATAGCGGAGGGCAGTTTGGTACCGCGGAAAAATCAGTGTCCCTTTTGACCATTCAGGTCCATACGAGACAAGATCTCAGCTGTTTACGCTACCTGGGATTTACGCATAGTCTCAGGAACAAACATCAGGAAGAAGACAGCAGCCACAGTGGCAACCACAGCCAGCGACAGGAATGCCGTATCGTATCCAAAGTACTGAGCAACATATTCGGCGGAGAAGTTACTGCATGCCGACCCGATCCCCACAAGCGCGGCCATAGCGCCCTGCGTCACATTAAAACGCCCGGTGCCGTGGGTGAGATCAGCACACATCAGGATAATAATCACTCCAAATATGCCATTAGCCACTCCATCCAGAGATTGGATGGCCACAAGAAAGAGTGGGTTATCCGTAGACATAAAAAGAATGGCCCGAATCGGGTTGATACCGAAACCAATCAGGAAAATGAGCTTTCGTCCCCACCTATCCGCTTTGGCAGCACACAGGAAGGACATCAACATCATCATAAACTGTGCGGCGATAATACACGCTGAAGTAAAGGCGATTGCTTCATTGACATTAGCTTTCAGGGACAACTTCTGACTGACCAGAGGCAACATGGCCGCATTGCCAAAGTGAAATAGAAAAATGCTAATCGCCAAGGCAACAAGCCTCCTATCTGTTAACAGGACTGAGAAGCCCGCAGCGCGTTCTTTACCCGAGGCACCAGCCCGCTCACCGCCCCGAGCCCGTAGATGGTCGATTGATTTGGCTGGAATAAAAGCGACTGAGACCGCCATCAGTATGCCCATAGCCGCCATCAACCAAAAGACCCCCTCCGCTGCGAGGGTCAGGGCCAATATGGCCGCGAGCGCTGCAGCAAAAACATTACCTGCATGGTTTGCCGCCTGATTGGCACTGGTTTGCAGAGTAAATGTTTTGTCAGTGCAAACTCCCAGAGTAATGGCTGCAATACATGGCGCGACAAATGCAATCGCCGCCCCCATCATCACTTGAGACAAATAAATGACCGGCTTATAGCTGGTGAGAATCACTATAGCGATAGATACGGCGGCAATGATCACCCCGCAAGTGGCGATCAAGCCACGCTTAAATCGAGTACTGTCAATAAAAGCGCCAGCAGGAGTTTGCAGTAGCACAGTAGTAATCCCAGCAATTGCAAGGACAATACCGATCTCACCGGCCTGCCAGTGCATAGCCGATAGCAGGTAAATAGCGAGGTAAGGCCCCAGCCCCGCAACCACATCTCCAGCAAAGAAGTTCGTAAAGAGAAGCGGTTTGTTTAAACTCATAATTAAGTCTTAAATGTGAATCTCTTCAACTGAACTTGTGCTTTGGTACTTTAGGAATAGCAAACATCAGTTTCCAGAGTAGCAGCTGCGAGGAGCCAGTCCCGGACCTGTACTTATGTCGATAAGCCTCTTTATCTCCGCAATCATTTTTATATTGATTGCCGCGCGCCAGTGGCTTCCATCGGCAATACGTATCTGGCACATAATGACATTCGGCGCTATTGCCTTACTGTTAATGCGCCAAATCTCTCTGAAAGAGGCTTTTTTTGCTATTGATTGGGACCTTATTCTTTATCTTTTTGCAGTATTTTCCATTGCTTCAGCACTATACGACACTGGAATATCTGAACAAATCAGCAAACGAATTTTGTCCGTCAAACACCCCAGCATGGTGCTGACCAGTTATGTCATCGCAATGGCTTTATGTGCGGCGGTACTCACCAACGATGCCGCAGCGGTGATTGGTGTTCCCATCGCAATTATGCTTGCACGCAATATGAAGTGGGGCTTGATCCCTCTGCTTATTATCCTGTGCGCCACAGTAACCATCGGCAGTATGGTTTCGCCTGTGGGTAATCCTCAAAACATATTGATCGCCAATGCGGGCAACTTCGACAATATGTTTATTGTCTTTGGCCAATGGATACTGGTGCCCGCAGCAATTACCCTGCTGGTATCTATGATTTGGCTCAAGCGATTTCTTAAGACCACTGATATTGCCAACTATGAGGCAACTCGGAATTATCGAAAACAAAATGAAATCGGTCAGAAATGGCCTGCCCTATTGTCCGCAGCTCTATTACTGTTATTTATTGTGGCGGGTAGTGTTTTACATAACGTGAATAGTATTTATCAGCCAACTTTTGGCCAGATCGGATTGGCCGCCTGCCTGCCTATATACATTGTCAGTCGCGAAAGACAGCGCATCTTACGGGAGGTTGACTGGCCTACCCTCTTCTTCTTTATCTCAATGTTTGTCGTCACTGGCTCACTGCTAAAGTCGGGCTCACTGCAGTTTTTCCTGGAAGTAAGCGGCATCGATCTCGCTGAACCAGAAACCGTGGCTTTTGTCAGCTTCTTTGCCAGCCAATTGTTTTCCAATGTACCTGTCGTGGAAATTTATCTAAAACTCCTACATCAACATGACACTCAGACATTAATGATGCTGTCCGCCATATCTACTGTTGCAGGCAACCTGTTCATCATCAGCGCAGCGAGCAATGTTATTGTTCTGCAACAAGCGGAGAAATTCGGTATCAAACCATTTAATTTCTGGCAATTCTTTTTCCTAATGCTGCCAGTCAGTATTGCAAGTATATTAATCAGTTATTTTTGGATTCTTTGGTAAATGTAAAAATACCAAACACATTCCTTACTATAAGATTCTGACAGCATTTATCCTATTAATAGACAGGAACAGGCAATCCGCTTACATCGGAAGTTAAAATTCCCAATGGGCCACTAGGCACATAAATAGTCTCCGTTACCCTGCTGCCTTTCCTGATAAGTTCAATCGGGATAGCCTGACCAGGGGGGAAGTTCTGCATTTTTAGACGAAGATCATGAATAGAGAACACCGGCAAGTCATTATAAGAAGTGATCCGGTCTCCGGGGTTTATACCAGATGCAACTGCTGGGGAACCTGGAATCATATCCCCGACTGTAAACTCTGAGCTAAGTCCCTGTGATTTCATATATAGATTGAATTCCTCCTTACTAAGTTCTTGATGCATCATTATATGTGGAGAGTTAAGCATATGCATCTCCTTGATCAGGTTCCTTGCTTCACTTGATGAATGATCAGGCATATGTCTCAACTTATATCCCTTTAACATCTGCTCATAAAAATACTTATCTTTCAGAGAAATAATATGCTCCGCGCGCTCCCTAACAAAACCAGAATCGATTAGCCGCTTAACCTGCTGCTCTTTAAAATTCAGCTTCGTATGTTTCAAGATTTCATTAACTTCACCCCCAGCCAAAACCTTTGCACCGAGATCACTTGGTTCCTTCCCGGTAACATTTGCTTCACTGCCTGCAGCATTTGCAGTTACTCCAAGATCCAGTTTTTGCACAAGTGCTTGTAGTTTTAGCTGGGCTTTGTTGAGTTCCTGAATACGCTTTTCAACGTTTGCCAGCCTCTCAACCGTATCGTTTTCGTTTTGTTCTGCATTTACGAAAGGCGACATTATCTTCCCTTGACTGATAAGAAAAGCAGAAACCAAAACAACCACTGTTACCCATAATATATGCTTCACTAATATCTCCTTTAGCCACATTAGAGAGCAGTCAACTTTACCAGATATATGATAGAAAGGGAGAAAGTAATTAAAAGATCTGTCATTAAGGATTTCTGCAATATCTCTGACTTGCAGAGGCGCCCTCACTACTGGGATAACTCAGGCACATCCTTAATTTCTTCGGATAACACCCGGGTATAAAACCTGTAGTCACCGTTTTCTAGCAGTAAATAGATAATATATGGTTCAAACTCACCCTCCATGCCTGGACTGCCCTCTGGCATCCCAGGCACCACCAAACCGATCCCATCTTCTGGGGGAGAGTCCAGGAACTGCTGTATGTATTGCGCCGGGACATGGCCTTCGAATACATAACGACCCTGCCATACTGCAGTATGGCACCCCTCCATCCCCTTCGGAATACGCCACTGACGTTTTACCATCTGCATATTAACTTTGAAGATGGAGGAAACCTGAAGCTCATTATCTTCCAGGTGGCTCATCCACTTTTTGCAGCAAAAACACAGTGGATGTTTATAAACTACAAAATCTGCCGCATCTCTGCTGCTTTCCGCAGCACTAATACCTCCAGTAAAGAAACTGAATATCGTCAGGAGCAGAAGTATTCGGCGCTGAATACTAAACAACCTGAGCATAATGAATAGCGTAGGATTTGGCTGAATCTTTCCAATGGCAAATTGGGGCAAATCCCCCTTTGGAAAGCAGCTTACTGAATCCATTAATGGAATACTTGTGGCTGTTTTCCGTATGGATTGTTTCGCCCTCTAAAAAATCCACCTGGCTTCCAGCTACGGACACACTGTGATTTTTCAAGCAGACTAGATGCATTTCGACTCGCTGACGAAGTTGGTGGTAAAAAGAGCGGTGGGCAAACAATGTGTGATCAAAATCTGCACCCAACTCAGCGTTAATGCGATTGAGGATATTCTTATTAAATTTCTCAGTGACATGCTCGCTATCATGATAGGCCCGCTCCAGCCTTACCGAGTCCTTAACCAAATCGGTACCGATAAGCAGTCCGTCGCCAACACCCAGGTTTGCAGCAAATAATTCTAGCAGCTGCTCTGCCTTATCCAGTTCAAAATTTCCGATAGTTGACCCGGGGAAAAATACAACCCTTTTACGCGAAGATATACGGGCTAGCTTATCCCACACATCTGGCTGAGTGAAATCTCCAACCTGACTCCAAACTTGCATGCCGGGCAGATTACGCTTAATTCTCCGCTCTGCCTGAAAAAGAATTTCAGAGGATATATCAATCGGGTAGTAACCCTTAGGGGACTCAAGGACTGCGAGTAGTGCTTCCACTTTTTCGCAGTTTCCAGCTCCCGGCTCAATCATCAGCGCTTCAGGGCCAATCGTGAAAGCAATATCTTTCAAGTTTTTTGAGAAAATATCTGCTTCGGTACGAGTCAGGTAATAATCCTCTACCTCACAGATGTCCTCAAAAAGACGGGAGCCCAACTCATCGTACAAATATTTACAGGGCAGTGTTTTTATTTTACCTCCCAACCCCTCCAGTACATCCTTGAGAAACTCGCTATCCTGTTGTTGCTGCTCTGGAACGATGGACGATAAGGCTGCTTTCACATTTAGTCTCCTGCTAAACGGACACCAGTAAATTGCCACGCTTGATGTGGGTAAAAGAAATTTCGATAACTGATCCTGATATGATCAGAAGGCGTGGCAAATGAACCACCGCGCAAGACTTTCTGGTTACACATAAACTTGCCATTGTATTCACCTACTGCATCCTTACGAGCCTTGAAACCTGGATAGGGCAAGTAGGCACTGGAGGTCCACTCCCATAAATCGCCCAGGAACTGGGTCTGTCCGCGGCGGGCAGGAAGGGGCTGCAGGAAGCGTTTTTCCAGCAAGTTCGCAGTAGCAAGCTGGTCCAGCTGGCGCAAATGGCAAGCAGCCGCCTCCCACTCAAATTCAGTGGGCAGACGCTTATCTGCCCAGGTAGCGAACGCATCAGCCTCATAAAATGACAGATGGTGAACGGGTTCCGTCCCATTCAGTGGTTGTAATCCATGCAGGGTAAACTGTTGCCAACCATCCTCTGTATCCCGCCAGTACATCGGATGTCTTTGGGCATGTTTCTGAACCAGTGCCCAACCATCTGACAACCACAACCTGTGCTGCTGATAACCACCATCTTCAATAAATGCCAAGTACTCGGCATTGGTCACCAAACGGGAGGAGATCGAGAACGCTTGTAGAAGCTGTTGATGAGTAGGGCCTTCATTATCAAAGTGGAAGTCTTCCCCATCACTGCCAATACCATAGCACCCACCGGGAATCTCCAGCCAACGCAAAGGCTCAACCGTGTCTGATTCATCCTCCAGAACCCCATCACTGTATGCGGGCGACATAGGGTTAAGAGATAGCGCATGCTTTATATCAGTGAGCAAAAGCTCCTGGTGCTGTTGCTCATGATTAAGGCCAAGTTCAATCAACGAATTCAAACTGGAAGAACAGGAATATTCACTCAACAGCTTTTCCATCGCCATATCTACTGCCTTGCGGTAGGCGTAAATACGATCGATATCTGGTCTGGATATCAAGCCCCGCTGCGACCGTGTAAAAGGAGTACCCAGACTGTTGTAGTAAGAATTAAACAGGTGGTGAAAGTCCGAATCAAAAATCCGGTAATCAGGGTGTGAAGCAAGAATAAAGGTTTCAAAAAACCAACTGGTGTGTGCCAAGTGCCATTTTGTCGGACTGGCATCAGGCATGGATTGTAGCTGCATGTCTTCAGCTGACAAAGACTCAGCAAGACGCTCTGTCTCCCCTCGAACTCTTCGATATGCTGTAAGAATTTGTTCCTGTACTTCTTCTATAGATACTTCATTCGCAAATATTGCCATATCGGTAATCAACTGCGACACAATTTAGTTCCATTCAAATCATCATACGCAGTTTTAGGAGTATTCCTATGAGCTTGCAGGTTTACAAGAGAGATTTCGCGCCAGTTTGTGAACAAAAAGCAAAACTACGTAAAAAAAAAGGGCCGGTAAAACCGGCCCACACTCTCATCATACTGACATAAATAACCAATTAAAATCTTACAGTAAAATCTGCTCCATACATTCTCGGCATAAAGCGCCAGGCGGGACTTGCTCCGATTGCGGAGCCTGTACCACCGTAACCACCGGCAATTTCTTCATCTGTCAGGTTCTGTACCCACAGTGCCATGGAATAATTATCTGAGGCGCTATTCCAAGTCGCGCGCAAGTTAAACAGCTCATAGTCTTCAACGATGCGGGTTCTATCGGTGATTGAACCTATACGCTCATCTGTCCAATTATAGTCACCACGGAACTTAAGTTCACCCCCGCTAGCCAGGTCCAAGGTGTACTCAGCCATCAGATTAAATTTGTTTTCAGGCGTGGAAACCCTGGATTGGCCTACTTTGGAATCCTCTTCCGTTTCACCAATGGCCTCAATGATCTGATAATCCGTGAACTCTGTATCCAGGTAAGAGTAGTTGCCAGCAATAAAGAGGCTGTCTGTAGCAGCCCACTGAACTTCTATTTCAGCGCCGTTACCTTCTGCATCGGAGTTCCTCAAGTTGTAGCTGGGAATGGGGGTGCCTACCAGGTCCAGCTCCTGCAGGTTTTTGTACTCGTAACCATAGACAGAGGCATTCAGGCGCACACGATTATCGAAGAAGCTACTCTTGAGGCCAACTTCCAGGTTGACCACATCCTCCTGATCAAATGAAGCGTCTACGCCTGGGCCGAAGTTAAGACTGTTAAAACCACCAGCCTTAAAGCCATCGGCCAGGGAGATATAGGTCATCACCTCCTCTGTCCAACGGTAGTCCAGCACGATACGACCGGAGATATCACTCCAGCTATCACTCAATTTGGAATCAAGCACTGGCTGGCCGTTATTAAAGAAGGCGATTCCGAACAGTTGAGACCCCAGGTCTATTCCTGGGAGTGTAATTTCACCAATAACATTTCCATCACTATCGACTAGGGGTACCGGTCCACCAGAAAGTGACAGGGGAATGCTGTTGCCATAGGCTGTTTCTATGGTGAAATCCTTTTGATCGTAGGTATAGCGCGCACCTACAGTAAGGTCCATCTTGTCAGTGATACTCCAAGTCATATCCCCGTAAATGGCACTGGAGCGATAATCCCCTGTATTGCGAACACTCTCATTCCATGGCGTATCAGAGGCAACCCAAGGTTGAAAACCAGCCATCATTTGCGCTACGAAAGCGTCGGATTGCAGCATGCTTCCTGTGACGCCTGGCGCCCCCCGCGATGCAAGTAATGCGTCTACTTGCCCGGTTTGCAGCATCAAGTCGTACACAAAGGTGGCACTGGCAAAACCTTCTCGACCAGCTTGCTGCATGAGTTGCCGGGTAACCACCGCCAACTCTTCCTGTTCGGTCTGGCTAAGATCCGGATTTTCAGCCTTGACCCATTCATACACAGCGAAGGACTCCACCGAGCCGGTGGTGAAGTAGGCATGGGTTGTGTGATCCACTTCTTCCTGGGAATAAGAGGCACCGAGGGTCCACTTGATTTTGTCAGTGGCACCATTCAACCTGAATTCTTGGGAAAACTGGCTCTGGTCATCAGTATTGGCCGAGCCAAACATATAGTCTGGGTTCGCAGTGCCATCTTCATCCTGCTGCAGATGTGCATCGAATTCACGGTAGGCAGTGATTGAGGTAAAGGTAAAGTGATCGAAGTCGCTGGTCAGCGTCAGCGAGGTACCAAAAGAGTCCCGATCCTCAATCGTCGGTGTATCCAGGGCGTAGTCACCAAATACATCTGTGTCCCCTTCCAAGCTCGGTACAATTGTCGTGCGCAGAGCGCTACCCTGATCCATCACACCATAGTCGGCGCGCCATAACACCTCGGTATTTGATGTCGGTTCCCACAATACCGATGCGCGATAGGTCTGGGTATCCTGGTCTCCTACCACGAATCCGCCGGCCAGGTTATCTGCGAAAGGATCACGGCGATTGCTTGACGCAGAAAAACGCCCGTACAGGTTGTCGGTAAACTGACTGTTTACCAGGAAATCCGAGGATTGGCGCCCATAATTGCCAGCGGTGAGGTTCAACTCCACCGAATTATCAGCCTGTGGCTTGGTCGTAATAATATGGATTGCACCGCCAGTGGCGTTGCGTCCAAAAAGCGTGCCCTGGGGCCCTTTAAGAACCTCCACCCGTTCAATATCGGTCAAGGGTATTTCAGCCCCTGCGCCGCGACCGGTGTAAACTCCATCGACATAAACGGCAACAGCGGGATCTGAGCCCACAGTCCAATCGTTGGTTTGAATACCGCGAATGCTATAGGTGGGCTGCAGCGCGGTGTCATTGTGCATTTCGACACCTGGCGTATATTTGCCCAAGTCCGTCAGATTTTTGACTCCTGACTCTTTTATATTTTCACCGGTAAAGGCGGATATCGCGATCGGAACTTCTTGTAGATTTTCCGCCCGCTTCTGTGCAGTAACGACCACCTCTTCGATTTCAGCCGCGTACACATTACTGCTGACAGCGGTAATGAAAGCAATAGCTCCGGAGAGGATGGACAAATTAAACTGACGGTTTTTTAGCGTGCTACGAACTTCGTGCATCATCGCGTCCTCGCGTTTATTGTTATACAGCGTGATGATATCGGTGTATTATTTTTGTTATTCCACGCCATCTTACGGTCGCAATTATGGATTTAAAACCTCAATATGACCTTTTTCGGATGACTGGTCAGTTTTACTCATAAATACCTGAAAAGGCAGGTTAGTCGACGATACTGTACACAAAACTGTGTCACGAAAAGTTACTTTGATGTGTGATCAAGTAACCTTGTTGACAAAAGGCTTGGTTTCATTTGATGTGCCTAATAACAAAAGAAACAATGTAATTGCAGGAAAAACTATGGTGCGCCCGTCTTATTTAAATAGCAAAATTATTCGCTCACTTATTGTTATCGCAGCCCTTGTAATCCTGATCACAGCAACCCTCTGGGCCTGGTGGCGACTGAGCCTGCCAAAATTAAATGGTGAAATTATAACTGGGACTCTAAAAGAGCCCGCCGTTATACAACGCGATGCCCAAGGCATTGTCATGATTCAGTCACCGGATCGAAACAGTTCCGCCTTTGCACTGGGCTTTTTGCACGCACAAGAACGTTTTTTCCAAATGGACTTGCTGCGACGTAATTCTGCCGGGGAACTTTCAGAACTTGTTGGACCGGCCGCATTGATTAAAGACAAGAATGTGCGCAGACATCAGTTCCGCAAGCGAGCACAGCGAAATATTGCAGTAATGCCTTCGGGGCAACTGGAATTACTCAATAATTATGTACAAGGTGTCAACTTTGGTTTGTCGCAACTTAGGACAAAACCCTGGGAATACTTCCTTTTGGGCCAAGAGCCCAAGCCCTGGACCCCCGCCGATAGCCTGCTGGCAACCTACACCATGTATCTGACACTGCAAAGCGAAGAGGGGAACTTTGAAAGGGGAGATACTGCTCTGGCTGAGCTGTTACCAGAAGACCTTTACAACTTCTTTTTCCCGGCTGGTGGTAACTGGGATGCCCCCCTGCAAGGGCCGAGTAAAATTGAGGCCCCGATCCCTAAAACCCCGATTACTACGCTGCTAGATTCGAATGACGCCATCGTCTACCAAGCAATGGAAAGCGACGATAAAGTGTACGGTAGTAACAACTGGGTAGTTGGCGGGGCACTGACCGAGCATGGCAGTGCTATTCTGGCAAATGATATGCATCTCGGACTAAGCGTGCCCAATATCTGGTTCCGCGCTGGTTGGAACATTCCCGGTACCGATAGAAGTATTCGCGGTGTGACTCTGCCCGGTGGCCCGATCATAGTTGCCGGCAGTAATGATGCAGTGGCCTGGGGCTTTACAAATACTAACGGGGACTGGGGGGATCTGATCCCACTGGAATTAAGTGAAGATGGCACTCAATACCGAACCCCCGATGGCTGGCGCAATTTCGATATTGAAAGGGAGGCAATCGCGGTAAAGGGCGCTACGGATGAAACACTCGAGGTCAAAAAAACCATCTGGGGGCCAATCATCGGCAAGAACCATCATGAGGCTCCTCTCGCCTACCGCTGGGTAGCGCACGATATCCGCGGTGGCAATATGAATTTGCAACGCATTGAATCTATCACCAATGCGAGTGAGGCCCTCGATCTTGGACCAGAAATCGGCATTCCCCACCAGAATTTTGTCGTCGGCGACAAGGAGGGAAATATCGGCTGGACTGTTGCAGGGGCGATTCCCCGAAGAATCGGTTTTGATGGCAGTCGCTCTGTCAGCTGGGCTGATGGCCAGGCCTACTGGGATGGCTACCTTTCCCTGAAGGAGCAACCACGTATCTATAATCCCCCTTCCCACCGGATATGGACCGCTAACGCGCGCACCCTGGATGGAAAATGGTTGAAGTTAATGGGCGATCACGGTTATGCCCTCGGTGCGCGCCAACAACAGATACGCGATGGTCTGCTCGCACGCCAACAATTCGATGAACAAGCCCTCCTCGATATTCAACTGGACGACCGCGCCGTATTCCTACAGCGTTGGCAGCGACATCTTGTCGACCTGCTGGCAAACCAAGAGGGCTACAGCGAAGTCCACCAACTGGTTCAAAACTGGGGCGGGCGCGCCAGTGCCGACTCTGTTGGCTATCGGATAGTACGCAATTATCGCCTAAAGTTTATGGAGCTGAGCACCGCGCCGATACTCACCTATATGCGTCAGTTCGAGCCGAATTTTTCTTTCGGCAAGCTAAAACGGCAATTTGAATACCCTATGTGGGCCATGGCACAGCAAGAACCGCAGCAATTATTAAATCCCGATTTCGAATCCTGGAAAGTACTCAAGCTCGAAGCGCTGGATCAGGTTCTGAGCAAGATGGCAGCAACTGGGGCCTCATTGGAACAACAAACCTGGGGTGTCCAAAACACTGCAGCTATCCGCCACCCACTTGCCAGGGCAGTCTCAGCTATAGACTGGTTTACTGCAATGCCCAGTGACGCACTGGCCGGCGATACCCATATGCCTCGCTTCCAGTCGCCAACCCACGGCGCATCTCAGCGGTTGGTGGTTGCCCCCGGCCGGGAGTCTAAGGGGGTTTTTCATATGGCTACTGGGCAAAGTGCCCACCCTCTTTCCCCGTTTTTTGCCAACGGCCACCTCGATTGGGTAGAGGGGAATCCATCCCCGCTAGTGGAGCAGGAACCACTTTACCAACTCACCCTTAAGTAGTGTAAAAGATAGCCGGGGTAAACTGCTTGAGCGCCCTCCTATTAATGAGGCCTCAGGCGGTTTCGTCGAGGATGGCAAAAGAGAGAAAAGCAGTGAAGAAGCCGAGCCCAAGCACAAGGGGTAATAGCGGAATACACAACATCACAAGTGACACAGTGATCCATAGCCATTTCACAAGGTCTTTCTTTTGCCTGTATTGATATGTGTAGCGACGGGAGTGGCAATCGTTGCCACCAATGGTAGGAAACTCCCGCCGCTGCGGAAGGAAGAAGTGCACGAAGTTGGTGCAATAAAAGCAAAGAAGCGCCAGCAGCATGCTACACACCCTACTGAAAAACTACTTTCAGTATAGGTTCTGCGGCAGCTTTGGCCGCGTCCGGTTCCTCTTTCTAGCCTCAAGCAGTTTTTTAGCCTAGCTGTGATACCAATTCAGCTTCTCATGCAGGCTGACAACCCCACCAATTATTGTCAGGGTCGGAGCCCGCACCGCTTTCTCCTCAGCGAGTGCCGGCAATGTGGTGAGGCTCCCCACAATCACTCGCTGTGCTCGTGTGGTCCCCTTCTCAATCAGTGCTACCGGCGTATCCTCCGGAAGCCCATGGAGAGCAAGCTCTGTGCAAATTGTCTGAAGCCCAGTCAATCCCATATAGAAGACCAGGGTCTGTCCCGGCGAGGCCAGCTCCTCCCAGGGCAGATCGAGGCTACCCTCTTTCAGGTGCCCGGTGATAAAACGTACCGACTGTGCATGATCCCGGTGCGTTAGTGGAATACCCGCGTAACTGGCACAGCCCGAGGCGGCGGTAATTCCCGGCACCACCTGGAAGGGAATGCCTGCCTCTGCCAATTTATCAATTTCCTCGCCGCCGCGACCAAATATGAAGGGGTCTCCGCCTTTCAGGCGCAATACCTTTTTACCCTGAGTGGCCAGATCTACCAGCAACTGGTTGATATTCCCCTGGGGTACGGAGTGAAATGCCTTCCTTTTGCCGACGTAAATACGCTCGGCATCTCTGCGCACCAGCTCCAGGACTTCTGGTGATACCAAGCGGTCGTAAAGCACAACATCCGCCTGTTGCATCAATCGCAATGCGCGAAAAGTGAGCAGGTCGGGGTCTCCCGGCCCACCCCCCACCAGATAAACTTCACCAACTGGACTAGGGCGCCCCTGCCAGTCATGTAAAGCATTAAGCAACTCTCTTTCAGCATCTGCTAATTGGCCCGATTCCATACGGCTGGCAACAGGCCCAGCAAAAACCCATTCCCAGAAGTTCTTGCGCCGTGCTTCCGGCAGTTCAGTTTTCACCCTCAAGCGCACTCGCGCGGCCAGATCCACCAATGATGCGACTCCCGGTGATAACAGCGCTTCCAGCTGGGCACGAATACGCCGCGCCAGCACTGGAGCTGCCCCACCACTACTAATACCTATGGAAAGGTCTCCACGCTCAACAATTGCGGGAAAGGTAAATGTGCACAACTCAGGAGCATCCACCACATTGACCGGAAGTCGTTTAGCCTGAGCATCTGAGGACACCAATGCATTGACCTTGGTATCATCCGATGCAGCCACGACCAGCTCAGCTTGTTGCAACCTCTCTGCGGAATACACTCCCTTAAACCACTCCCCTTTTGAGTCGGTAACCAGCTGCTGGAGCTCATGAGCAATTTCTGGAGAAACCACCGATATACGGGCGCCAGCTTTGTTGAGTAATCGCGCCTTGCGAGTGGCTATAGAACCTCCGCCAACTATTAGGCATGGACGATCTTTGACATCAAATGCAAGGGGTAAATAGCGCAACTTCTTATTCCATCAAATAGCAGGCAGAGGGGAATTCAGCTTGGGAAATAAAAAAGGGCTCACTTATAAAGTTCACCCTTTCAGATCAACATATTTCAGGAAGCGGGGATCACTTCCTGACCACGCATGTAAGGGCGCAATACTTCAGGAATTTCAATGCTGCCATCTTCACGCTGGTAATTCTCCAGTACCGCAATCAGGGTACGTCCCACCGCAAGACCAGAACCATTCAGCGTATGCACCAGCTCGGGCTTACCAGTTTCTGGGTTACGCCAGCGCGCTTTCATACGACGTGCCTGGAAGTCTCCGATCAGAGAGCAAGAAGAGATTTCCCGATATTTGTCCTGGGAGGGAATCCAAACTTCAATATCGTAGGTCTTGCGCGCGGCAAAGCCGATATCGCCACCACACAGCACTACAGTGCGATACGGCAGGTTGAGTTTCTGCAAAATGGTTTCGGCATTTTGCGTAAGGGTTTCCAGCGCTTCCTCAGACTGCTCAGGGCGGGTCACCCAGACCAACTCCACTTTTTCAAATTGGTGCTGGCGAATCATACCGCGAGTGTCGCGACCGTGGGAGCCGGCTTCAGAGCGAAAGCAAGTTGTATGGGCAACCAGCTTGTGTGGCAACGAGGCTCCATCCTCAACAATATGGTCGCGGTACATATTGGTGAGCGGCACTTCCGCCGTCGGAATCAGGTAGAAGCCGCGCTCATCTTTGAGCTTGAACAGGTCTTCTTCAAATTTGGGCAGTTGAGAGGTGCCATAGAGGGAATCACTGTTAACAACTACCGGTACATTGGTTTCCTTGTAGCCATGCTCTTCGATATGGGTATCCAGCATAAACTGGGCCAAAGCGCGATGCAGACGGGCCACCTCACCAGTCATTACCGCAAAGCGCGAACCTGTCAGCTTAACGGCCATTTCAAAGTCGAGGCCGCCCAGCTGGGTGCCGAGGTCCACATGGTCCTTAACCTCAAAATTAAATGCGCGTGGCTGCCCCCAGCGACGGACTTCAACATTATCATCTTCACTATCGCCCTCAGGCACAGAGGCGTCCAGCAGATTTGGGATTGCTGACAGGATTGCATCCAGCTCTTCATGCAGCTCAGTCAAGGAATGCTTTGCATTCTGCAACTCGCCCCCAAGGGACTCTACTTCTTTGAGTAATGGAGCTATATCTTCACCGGCGGCCTTCGCACGCCCGATATTTTTCGATTTGCTATTACGCTCATTTTGTAAACTCTCGGTGCGCACCTGCAATGCTTTGCGGCGCTCTTCAAGAGCTTCCAATTTGGCAGTATCCAGTTCCACACCGCGCTTTTTCAGGGCCGCGGCCACCTGGTCCATATCCGTGCGAATCAGTTTGGGGTCGAGCATCGTTTCCAGTTCGCCTGCTATCAGGCTCCTACAACATAATATTGAATTTTGATTAAAAATAACGCGTCGCCAAGGCGACAGCACCCCCAGCAGCTAACAGGCAGCAAACAACACTGCCGACAATATAGCCAATGGCCACTAGCGGCTGGCCATTGTGCCACAGTATCAGGCTTTCGAGGGAGAAAGTGGAGAAGGTTGTTAGGGCGCCGAACATGCCGGTCATCAGCAGGAGACGCCACTCCTCGCCCAGCATGGCCCGCTGGGTGATCAATATGTAGGCAATACCGATTAAAAATGACCCAACGATATTGACTACCAGAGTCCCCAAGGGGAACTTACCGCTGAACACCGGATAACACCAGACAGTGATCAAGTGGCGAAGAATTGCCCCAACAGCACCGCCAATAGCAATCGCCAGCCACTGCATTTATTGTTCCCCCAAAACCTCTATTGCCTATGCATTATTTTTGTAACGCTGCTCAACGCTCTCACTATTTAGTCGGCGCAGCATTTGCAACTTTTCAGAAATTTTCAATTCCAGTCCGCGCGGCACTGGCTGGTAATACTGACGGTACGCAATCTCTTCAGGGAAATAGCTCTCTCCAGCCGCAAAAGCATCAGGCTCATCATGGGCATAGCGGTATTCCGCCCCATGGGATAGGCTTTTTGCAAGTTTGGTGGGGGCATTACGTAAATGGATGGGCACATCATAGCTGGGATCATGACGTACATCTGCCATGGCGCGCTTGTACGCAGTGTAAACCGCATTGCTTTTTGCAGCCACAGCGAGATAAGTAATTGCCTGAGCTATAGCCAACTCCCCTTCCGGGCTGCCCAGGCGCTCCTGCACATCCCAAGCATTCAAGGCTAACTGTAATGCGCGCGGGTCCGCGTTACCGACATCTTCACTGGCCATGCGCACCACCCGGCGGGCAATATAGAGAGGGTCACAACCGCCATCAAGCATCCGCACAAACCAGTAAAGTGCCGCATCGGGGTCGGAACCGCGAACTGATTTGTGCATTGCCGAAATCTGATCGTAGAAGTAATCACCCCCCTTGTCGAAGCGACGCACATCGGCACTGAGCACCTCTGTGAGAACCGCTTCATCAACAATCAATTTCCCGGACTCCTCCCGGGCTAGGTCGCAAGCTACTTCAAGTAGGTTAAGGGCACTGCGCGCATCCCCATCAGCGGCACGGGCAATCTTGCGCAACACCTTCTCTGGTACACCGATTTTACGATCGAGTAGTTGATCATCGGTTTGCAATGCCCTCTGCAATAGTTCTACCAAGTCCTCCTCCGGAATACTGCGCAGTAAGTAGACTCGACAGCGGGACAGCAACGCATTATTCAATTCAAAGGCGGGATTCTCGGTGGTGGCACCAACAAAAGTCACTGTACCCTCCTCCACATAAGGAAGGAACGCATCCTGCTGTGCCTTATTGAAGCGGTGGACTTCATCCACAAACAGGATAGTGCCACGACCAGACTGCATCCTGTTCTGCTCGGCTTCCGCAACCGCCTGGCGAATATCCTTTACCCCTGCCAGTACCGCAGAGAGAGTTGCGAAACGCGCATCGCATTCCTGGGCGAGCAATCGGGCGAAAGTGGTTTTACCGACCCCCGGCGGTCCCCACAGGATCATTGAGTGCAACTGGCCTCGCTCTACCGCTTCACGCAGTGGTTTTCCTTCCCCCAATAAATGTGACTGGCCTACAAAGCAGGCCAGGGAATCTGGCCGCATACGCGCGGCCAGGGGTTGATGTTTTTGAGGGGACTGAAACAGATCACTCATCTTTAATAATATCGGTACCAGCTGGCGGCTTGAAGTTAAAAATAGAGGCGGAAAGCTTGGGGTTGGCCTTAACTCCGCTGAATTCGATTTTGGTGGTCTGTCCCATACTATCGCGAACAGTCATCAAGGAAGGCAGGCCATTCTCAGAGAAGTGGATTTCCATCGCCTTGAAAGGTGCTTTGGGATTTTTCGGAGTCAGGTGATAAACGCCATCCTTCAAGTTAACATTGAAGGAATTTCGAATATCCTCAACCTTGCCACCCAGCAGTAATGCAGGGGTCTCTTTCATACGCGCATCAACTGGTCGTACTGTCACTTGTTCCAGGTCAGGATCATAAAGCCACAGGGTTTTGTTGTTCGTTACCAGCAACTGGGCATAGGGTTCCCCAGTTTTCCAGCGCAGCTTTCCAGGCCGCTGCACGGAAAAGTTACCATTACTCTCTTGAGTCACTTTGCCGCGTTCATCTTTCAGGGTCTGCTTGAAATTCCCGGACAGCGCCGATAAAGGCTGTAACAGCTTACTGAGATCTTCAGTGGCATCGGCCCATGCTGCACTGGTCGCAACAGTCAAACTCATTAATAAGTTGCGCAGAATAGTTTTCATATATGAATCCCAGTGTGTTGATTTCCTTAAAGACTAGCCACGGACAGGTGAACAGTAGCTTAACCTGTCACCTGACCTACAGACACCTCCACTTATGCAGGAGGGGGAGCCAGCACTTCACGATTACCGTTATGTCCGGCAGGGGAAACAACACCAGCCGCTTCCATGGCATCGATAATTCGCGCGGCCCGATTGTAGCCGATGCGCAGCTGGCGCTGCACAGAAGAGATAGAAGCTTTACGCGATTTTGTTACAAAGGCGACTGCCTCATCATAAAGGGCATCTGATTCGGGATCTTCATCCTCACCACCTTCGGACTGCAGGCCGGGTACCGGGATGCTGTTGTTACTGTCATCGATAATGCCTTCAATATAATCGGGCTCGCCTCGGCGCCCCCAGTCCGCAACTACTTTGTGTACTTCGTGATCATCCACAAAAGCACCGTGTACACGCACGGGCACGCCACTGCCGGGAGGCAGGTACAGCATATCGCCGTGACCCAGCAATTGCTCGGCCCCACCCTGGTCAAGAATGGTGCGGGAATCTACTTTAGAAGAGACCTGAAATCCGATACGGGTAGGGACATTTGCCTTGATCAGGCCGGTGATCACATCCACTGATGGGCGCTGAGTGGCGAGCAGCAGATGAATCCCAGCGGCACGGGCTTTCTGTGCAATACGCGCAATTAATTGTTCAACTTTCTTGCCGACAATCATCATCATATCGGCAAATTCATCGATAACCACTACGATTGCGGGCAGAGCCTTTAACGCCGGCGCTGTTTGATCCTCTTCTGGCACACTTAAAGCGGGGTCCGGTTGCCACAAGGGGTCGAGCATGGGCTCACCCGCTTCTTCAGCTTCTTTTACCTTGCGGTTGAAGCCCGCCAAGTTGCGCACCCCCATTGCAGCCATCAACTTGTAGCGACGCTCCATTTCACCAACACACCAGCGCAGGCCGTTGGCGGCATCATTCATATCAGTGATAACAGGTGTCAGCAGATGGGGAATCCCTTCATAAACAGACAACTCCAACATCTTTGGGTCCACCAGGATCAGGCGCACCTCATCGGGTGTCGATTTATACAGCAGACTGAGCAACATCACATTGATACCCACAGATTTACCGGATCCTGTGGTACCCGCCACCAATAGATGGGGCATTTTAGCGAGGTCCGCAACAACCGGTTGACCGGAGATATCATGCCCCAAGGCCAGAGTCAGTGGGGACTTGGCGTTATCGTAGACGTCCGCTGACAGGACTTCGCTGAGACGCACCATCTGGCGATTTTCGTTAGGGATCTCGATCCCCACCACGGACTTGCCGGGGATCACTTCTACAACGCGCACACTGATAACTGCCAGGGAACGCGCTAGGTCCTTGGCCAAGTTAGAAATCTTGCTGACTTTTACTCCTGGTGCAGGCTGGATTTCAAAGCGGGTTACCACCGGGCCAGGCAGCACAGAAACGACCTCGGCAACTACGCCGAAGTCTTTGAGCTTAAGCTCCAGCAAGCGCGATAGCGCTTCAAGAGAATCCCGAGAAAAGCCGGCTTTCTTGTTCTGGTCGGCGGGGTCGAGTAACCCCAGGGGCGGCAAGGTACCAGTGACGGGACCACTTTTGAATAGCTCACCCTGCTTCTCTTTGGCTGCGCGCGGGCTCTGCTTGGGCTTGGGCGCTGCCGCCTCAATCTTAGGTGGGATACGTTTGGCCGTGCGCTGCTTTTCCTCTTCCACAGCGGCCTTGCGCACCACGATAGCCTCCCGTGCCACACGGGCCTCCGTGCGCTTCTGGCGCCAACGCTTGAAGAGGCTACCAAGCAACGCAAAGACGCCCAGCACATTGCGGCCGATGGACTCCGCCAGCTTGAGCCAGGACAGCCCGGTAAATATCGTAATACCAATGGCAAAAACCGCCAGCAATAAAATGGTGGCTCCCACATACCCGAGACTGGCACCAGTAGCCCCTGACAACGCTGCGCCAATGATGCCGCCATTGGAGAACGGCAGCGGCTTATCCGCAGGAGCAAAGCAAAGTGTTGCGAGCGCCGCGCCACTGACCAGTACCAGAATCAGACCAAAAACCCTGAGCGCAAAAAGTGGTCCATGGAAACGGGCATTGCGATCTCGCAAAATGCGGTAGGCACGTAAACCAATTAGCAACGGGAATAGATAAGCCATCCAGCCGAGCAAAGACAAGCAAACATCGGCCAGCCAGGCACCGGCAGGACCGATAGCATTGTGAATCTGGCTGGAATGCCCGGTATGAGACCAGCCGGGGTCCTGCGAATCGTAACTCAGCAAGCTGATTGCGAGTAACAGAGCCCCTGCCAGTAGGCTGATCAGCGCCCCCTCGCGAATTAAGCGGGCGATCAGTGAATCCGGCAGAGTACCGCTCTTGTCAGAAGTCTCTTCAGTTACGCTTTCGGCCTTCAATGGCTTACCTCAAAATTTTTATGTTGTTTCTTTACCAGGTTAACTCGATGGCAATCTTCTAAATTATTTTGCCAACTTAATTAACTGATAAGTTAAGGAATATACTTCTAGCCCTTCCGCTATCATCTAGGGCCCAATTTTTTCGTGTGCTTGTTTAAGCAATAGCCAATCCCTTGGCTATCAATAGTGTTGTTTCATTTTATGTTTACATAGGCTTATCAGCACGGAAAATGCAGTTCGGCACTCCGATAGTGATATTGTCCCCGCTGTCCTGCCAATGCACCTCATCGCGCAGTTTTTGGGAGACCCTCTCCCTTGTAAAGTTATTCAGTATCGCCAACTTGCTGTGATCTCCAGCTAGTTCATCTTTTAATCTTGCCAATGTGCTATAGGAAAATTCTGTTTGAAGGAGGGGCTCAATATTCTTAAAGCCCGCGCTCTTCAGAAGCCACAACAATTGATCACCCCGGGGAAAATAGCGATCGAATGCCTGGGATTCACAGCGAGCAAGCATATTGGATTTATGTACAATATCTGTGAACGCATCCTGAATCTCTCCCGTTCCTGGCAGCAGCTCCCAAATTACGAATCGCCCTCCAGGTTTCAAGACTCGATATATCTCCTGCACAACCAACGATTGATCTGCCTGCGGCACTTCATGCAGGCCCATTTTGAGCACAACAGCATCAAAAGATTCCTTCGTATAAGGTAGCGCCCTTGCGTCTCCCACAGTGATATCTGCAGCACACTCATGTGTTTCTGAGTCTGCCCGCTCCAATTGCGATCTGTGGGCATCGCACATGCTGAGCTCAATTTCCATTGCATTTTGAGCCGCAAACCGTCGTAATGCTTGGCTTATTTCTCCGGCACCGCACATTAAATCCAGTACTTTAGCGCCATTTTGAAGCTCCAGGCCCTCAACAATTTTCTCCGTTGTTCCCGCAGATACTGTATCCATATCAAGAGCATCCAGGACGCGGACATTGTAGCCATCTGCAACGATATCGCATCTTGCCTGTAAATTCAGTGATGCAAAAAGTTCTGCTAGATCTGGGGGGCCGTGCAAACTGGCCCGGTGACGACCATCAGGCTCCATATCGAGAGAAAGTCGGATCGAGAATGTATCGTCCACGATCTCAGAAACAAACGCCTGCGCCTCTTCACTCAAACTGAAAAGCAACGTTGGATGTCCGACAATATCCTCATCAAGATTGAGTGCCACAAACCTTCTATTTTGCCTCATGATGACCCCGAGCATCGCCAATATTTACCTTGAAGTAAGCTGACTCACTGACAATGCATCGGCCTCCTAAACCATGACCAATGGTTAAGTTATAGCCACATCCAGGTTCCGCACTTAGACTAATCTTCAATAAAATGAAATGATTTTTATCTATAAAAATCAGGGAATTAACTTCGTTTTCTAATGTCGATTATACAGTTTTTCATGAGAAGATGACGCGGCGACACGAGGTAGTCGATACGACAGATAGCACATTCCAATAGAACTAATTAAGTCAAACTATTTCGCCGACTAGTTACTATCACCTATTATATCGGCCAGTTTGATAGTCTCGACTGATCAAAAAATGGCCGAGCAAGTTTACCCCTGCTCGCAGGATAAACCTTGCACACAGACAGTTTTAAAGAGAACTTCATGAGCAACAACCATCATCGACTGATCATTCTCGGCTCTGGCCCCGCAGGCTACACAGCCGCTATTTACGCTGCCCGCGCTAACTTGAACCCGGTAGTTATTACCGGTATGCAGCAAGGTGGACAGCTGACCACCACTACCGAAGTGGAAAACTGGCCCGGCGGCATCCCAGATTTGCAGGGGCCGGACCTGATGATTCAGATGCAGCAGCACGCAGAACGCTTCGATACCCAGGTCATTTTTGATCACATCGAATCCGTAGATCTGGAGCAGCGTCCTTTCACTCTGAAGGGCAACGATACTTACACTTGTGACTCCCTGATTATCGCCACCGGCGCTTCCGCCCAATACCTGGGACTACCTTCAGAAGAGGCCTTCCAGGGGCGCGGTGTCAGTGCCTGCGCTACTTGCGATGGTTTCTTTTACCGCGACCAGAAAGTTGCCGTCGTTGGCGGTGGTAACACCGCAGTTGAAGAGGCCCTTTACCTATCTAATATCGCCAGTGAAGTGACCCTGATTCATCGCCGCGACGAGCTGCGCGCGGAGAAGATCCTTCAGGACCGCCTGATAGACAAAGTGGAAAACGGCAATATCAAGGTTTGCTGGCACCATACCCTGGACGAGGTTCTGGGCGATGACAATGGTGTAACCGGGCTGCGGGTTCGCAGTACCCAGGACGACTCTACCAAGGAGTTGGATGTGTCCGGCGTGTTTATTGCAATTGGGCACAAACCGAATACCGGTATCTTTGAAGGCCAATTGGAGATGAACGGCGGCTATATCATCGTTCAAAGTGGTCTAGAAGGTAATGCCAGCCAAACTTCTGTTCCCGGTGTATTTGCCGCGGGAGACGTATCTGACCATATCTACCGCCAAGCCGTAACCTCCGCCGGTACTGGCTGTATGGCGGCCCTGGACGCAGAGCGCTTCCTCGACGCCCAGTAACGGCCTTAACCCCGGGGAAGCCTCTCCCCGGGAATCTCCCACCCCGCTTGGACAGGAGTCAGCTCGTGGCAAGGGACACCCAAAGCCGCATGATGTGGCTCGATGAAAACCATATCAATTTCCCCCCCACAGAATCCGCTCTGGATGACCCAAATGGCTTGCTCGCAGTCGGAGGGGACCTGACTCCCGAGTGGCTGCTCGCAGCTTACCGACGCGGCATATTTCCCTGGTTTTCGGATGAACAGCCCATTCTATGGTGGAGCCCCTCGCCACGCTCTGTAGTAATTCCCCAGGATTTCAAGGTCGGCCGCAGCCTTCGCAAGGTACTGCGCCGCGGAACTTTTCAGGTTACATTTGACCGGGCATTCGAGGAGGTTATCGATGCTTGCCGCGCCCCCAGATCCGGCGAAGATGGCACCTGGATTACCGATGAGATGTGCCAGGCCTATATAGATATGCACTATCTCGGCCATGCCCACTCTGTAGAAGTATGGCGAGCGGACAAGCTCGTTGGCGGACTCTATGGCCTGGCCATTGGCAGTGTATTTTTTGGCGAGTCGATGTTCCACAAGGAAACCGACGCCTCCAAAGTCGCTTTTGTCCACCTCATTCGGCAATTAGAATTGTGGGGCTGCCGGCTGGTTGACTGCCAGATAAGCAACCCGCACCTGACCAGTCTGGGCGCTATTGAGTTGTGTCGTCAGGATTTCGAACACCTGCTGGAAAGTGGCGTGAAACAGCCAGCCTTCCCACAGCCTTGGAAGCTTTCGTGGACTTATGGGTAAATATTCTCAACTGGATTCTGTACGTTTGTTGGCCACTCTACCTCACCCTTGCGGCTACCTGCCGGACCGGGAGGCCACCACTGTGTTTGTGGACCCACAGACTAAAGTCGACCAGCGCCTGTACAACCGCCTATCCGAGCTGGGCTTCCGGCGTAGTGGTGCCTATCTGTATCGTCCTCAGTGCGCCACATGTAGGGCATGTGTACCGGCAAGGGTACCAGTGAACCTGTTTGTACCAGATCGCAACCAACGCCGCTGCTGGAAACGCAACCGGGATCTGGACATCTTCCACATCGAATCCATCGATACTGACGAACACTACGAGCTGTATGCCCGCTACATCGAGCAACGCCATGCCGACGGCGAGATGTACCCTCCCAGCCGCGAACAGTACCGTAGCTTCCTGTGCCAAGCTTGGGGAGCCACGCGCTACATTGAGCTGCGCGCACGTGGCAAGCTGGTTGCCGTAGCAGTGACCGACCTGCTCACTGCGGGCCTATCCGCCATCTATACTTTCTTCGATCCGGATGAGGGCAAACGCAGCCTGGGGAGTTACTGTATTCTTTATCAGATCGAATGGGCCAGGCGACTGGGGATCCCCAGTCTCTACTTGGGCTATTGGATCGAGAATTGCCATAAAATGGCCTATAAAAGCCAGTTCCGGCCAATTGAAATGCTTAAGGAAAACCGTTGGAGTCTGAAGTCTCTCTAGCGCATTAACACGCGCCCTTTGCTCTATTCAGCCTTTTCGTGCAAAATGCTCGCCCGTCGAGCCGCGGCTAGGCCAGTGTGCCACCGGGGTAAATGGTCTGATAAAGTTTATTTGAAGGTTGCTGCCGCATGGCAAAAGACGATTATATTGAAATGGAAGGCGAGGTGATTGACACCCTGCCAAATACCACTTTCCGCGTAAAGCTGGAAAATGGACACGTGGTAATTGCGCACATTTCTGGAAAGATGCGCAAAAACTACATCCGCATCCTCACCGGCGACAAGGTCAAGGTGGAACTCACTCCTTACGACCTGAGCAAAGGCCGCATTACTTACCGCGCCCGCTAAACTGCTCGCCTGGAAAAGCGCCTTTACTGGCCGCTTGTCCAGATACTAAAAAGCCACCTCCCGGTGGCTTTTTCAATTGGACCTGCGCTAAGGTCAGACTGGAACCGCAGTTTTTATAGCCAGTTCATCACCCTCGATAGTGACCGCAACACGTCCACCCTCTTCCGCCAACTCTCCAAATAGCACGGCTTCGGCCAGTGGCTTGCGCAGCTTGTCACGAATCAGCCGCGACATCGGACGCGCACCCATTTTTTCATCATAACCGCGAATTGCCAGCCACTCACGGGCCTCGTCATCCACAACCAGGGTTACGCGTGAGTCATCAAGTTGCGCCTGCAACTCAACAATAAACTTGTCCACTACCGTCTTCACCACATCCAGCGGCAGGGATCCAAACTGGATAACGCTATCCAAGCGATTGCGGAATTCCGGGGTAAACATTTTCTTGATCTCCTCCATACCGTCAGTGGAGTGATCCTGGTTTGAAAATCCAATAGAGCGCCGGCTCATCAGCTCGGCACCCGCGTTGGTGGTCATGATGAGAATAACGTTGCGGAAATCAGCCTTGCGGCCGTTATTGTCAGTCAGAGTACCGTGATCCATCACCTGCAGTAACAGGTTAAACACTTCTGGGTGCGCCTTCTCAATCTCATCCAGCAGCACGACACTGTGAGGATGCTTGGTCACAGAGTCAGTCAGTAGTCCGCCCTGGTCAAAACCCACATAGCCAGGTGGCGCGCCAATCAGGCGAGAGACCGTGTGACGCTCCATATACTCGGACATATCGAAGCGAATCAGCTCGATTCCCATCACTTTCGCCAACTGGCGACACAGCTCAGTTTTTCCGACACCGGTGGGGCCCGAGAATAGGAAAGAGCCTATGGGCTTCTCCTCGGCACCGAGACCTGCGCGACTAAGCTTGATTGCCGTGCTAAGGGCTTCAATTGCACTATCCTGGCCAAAAACAACCATCTTCAGATTGTCATCCAATTTCGACAGCTGCTCTTTATCCGACGCAGATACGCTCTTGGCAGGAATCCGTGCCATTTTCGCAATCACGGACTCGATTTCACCGACACCGATCACTTCTTTGCGATTCTCAGAAGGCAGCAGAGACTGATAGGCTCCGGCCTCATCAATAACGTCAATTGCCTTATCGGGCAGGAATCGTTCGGTAATATGGCGGCTGGAGAGCTGTGCCGCGGCATCCAAGGCCGCATCGGTAAAACGCACTTTGTGGTGATTTTCGAAACAACTCCGCAACCCCTGCAGGATTTGAATGGTTTCTTCAACCGAGGGTTCACTTACATCAATTTTCTGAAAGCGCCTGGAAAGTGCGCGATCTTTTTCAAAAATCCCACGGTATTCAGTAAACGTAGTAGAACCTATACAGCGCAGCTGGCCACTAGATAAGAGTGGCTTGAGCAGGTTGGAAGCATCCATCACACCACCAGAGGCTGCGCCGGCACCGATAATCGTGTGAATTTCATCAATAAACAGTACCGCATGCTCACGCTTCTTTAATTCAGCCAACAGTGCTTTGAAACGCTTCTCAAAATCACCGCGGTATTTGGTCCCGGCCAACAGAGAGCCGAGATCCAGCGAATAAATTGTGCTGTCTTTGAGCGGCTCGGGAATATCCTCATCCACGATGCGGCGAGCGAGCCCCTCAGCGATGGCGGTCTTACCAACACCTGACTCACCAACCAACAGCGGGTTGTTTTTACGGCGTCTGGCCAGAACCTGGGTTACCCGCTCCACTTCGGGCCCACGCCCCACCAGGGGATCAATACGGCCGAGGATAGCCTCTTGATTCAGGTTGGTTGCGTAGCTCTCCAGAGGGTCTGTGCCACCCGGTTCTGCGCCACCACTAATCTCTTCATCGACCTGCTCAGGCGCCGTATCCGAGCCGTGATGATGATTGTTACCACTGGAACCTACTCGGGAAATACCATGCGTGATGTAATTCACCACATCAATACGCGCAACACTCTGCTGCTTCAGATAGTAAACAGCCTGGCTTTCCTGCTCACAGAAAATGGCAACAAGGACATTAGCCCCTGTGACTTCCTTCTTACCAGATGACTGGACATGGAAAACGGCCCTCTGCAGGACCCTCTGAAACCCGAGTGTGGGCTGAGTTTCACGGTCTGTGTCAGCCTCTGGAATTAACGGTGTTGTAGAGTCTACAAACTCCAGCAACTCACGTCGCAACGCGCTTAGATCAGCTCCACAGGCATGCAACACATCAGCTGCAGATTCATTGTCCAAAAGCGCCAGCAATAGGTGCTCTACGGTCATGAATTCGTGCCGTTTTGCGCGCGCACCCTTGAACGCCAGATTAAGCGTTACCTCTAAGTCCTTGCTGAGCATCTAAACCTCAAACCCTAATCGCCAATATTTCCCGCCGACTCCGCTGTTAGGCGCGCACCCTTTGCCGGCGTCTATATCCTGGCTGATTCCCTTCAGGTGACGGGACCCTTGTTTAAAAGCAGCTCTATTCAAGATCAATCGTCTTTACTTTCATCCGCCTCAATTTCGCATAACAGGGGGTGCTCATTCTCCTGGGCGAATTGATTGACCTGCGCGGCCTTTGTCTCCGCTATATCCCGAGTATAGACACCGCACACTGCTTTTCCCCGCGTGTGTACTTGCAGCATCAACTGTGTGGCGCGCTCCCGGTTGACTAAAAAAAACAGCTCCAGAGTCTCTACAACAAAGTCCATCGGTGTGTAGTCATCGTTGAGCATGATGACCTTATACATGGGAGGCTGCTTTAACTTAGGTGGCGCCTCCTCCAGCGCGAGCCCGCCATCGGAATCCCCCAAGTCGTAACGGTCTCCCTCTGACTTATCGGAGCTTAGTGTAATGATCTGCGGAATACTCATAACAATTATCAATGAATTCTCTAAAACTTCGATGTAGCGACCTGCGCAACCATCAACAACCTGCCATTGTAACCTTATTTGACCTACGACACAGGAACATCACAGAGTCCACTTGCGTTTCTTGACATTCCCATACCAGTTGACTACAAGAGTTAGTGCCTGCACGTTCACAGCCGTTAATCGCAGATAGGATCGCAGTCGATTAATCCGCAGGTCAAATAAATATAAAAACTCTGTAAGGTGGCCAGTTGGTCACTCAGGCAATTAGAGGGAATCGTTATGCCTACCGGTACCGTGAAGTGGTTCAACAACGCAAAGGGATATGGGTTTATTCTTGCAGATGAAGGAGGGGAGGATCTGTTCGCGCACTATTCCGCTATTCAGATGGAAGGCTACCGAACCCTGAAGGCTGGCCAACAAGTCACCTTTGACATCGTCAGGGGTGACAAAGGCTATCACGCTGCCAATATTTCTACTGTGCCCTCGGGCGATGCCGCCCCTGCCAGCAAACCTTCCATACCGAACTCCGAACCGGCCTATGCCGAAAGCGTGAGAGAAAAGGAAGCTGAGGCTCTCGACTAGCCTCTTTCTGGCAATCCGCACGCACAAAAAAGCCCTTCACTGCAAAGTGAAAGGCTTTTTTGCTATCGGGACCGGGCCTTAGAGCCCGGCATCCAATTTGGCAATCTAGGCCATGTGCTTGATAACTTCGTCACCGAACTCGGAGCAGGACTTAAGCTCAGCACCGTCCATCAGGCGCTCGAAGTCGTAAGTTACAGTCTTGGCTTCAATCGCACCTTCCATGCCTTTGATAACCAGGTCCGCAGCTTCGTTCCAGCCCAGGTGACGCAGCATCATCTCAGCGGAGAGAATCAGGGAACCCGGGTTAACCTTGTCCTGACCAGCGTACTTGGGCGCAGTACCGTGGGTTGCTTCGAACAGGGCAACGTCATCAGACAGGTTTGCACCCGGAGCGATACCAATACCACCAACCTGTGCAGCCAGTGCGTCGGACAGGTAGTCGCCATTCAGGTTCAAGGTAGCAATTACGTCGTACTCAGCAGGACGCAGCAGGATCTGCTGCAGCATAGCGTCAGCAATTACGTCCTTGATAACGATCTCTTTGCCTGTCTTCGGGTTCTTGAAACTGTGCCAAGGACCACCATCCAGCGGCTGGGCGCCAAACTCGTCGCGAGCCAGCTCGTAACCCCAATCAGCGAAGGCACCTTCGGTGAACTTCATGATGTTACCTTTGTGTACCAGGGTTACGGAATCTCGGTCCTGGTCAACGGCGTACTGGATTGCCTTGCGCACGAGACGCTTGGTGCCTTCGGCAGATACCGGCTTAACACCAATACCGCAATGCTCGGGGAAACGAATTTTCTTAACACCCATCTCGTCCTGCAGGAACTTAATGACTTTCTTCGCTTCGTCAGAATCAGCTTTCCACTCGATGCCAGCGTAGATGTCTTCAGAGTTCTCACGGAAGATCACCATGTCTACCTTGTTCGGCTCTTTAACCGGAGAAGGTACGCCACTAAACCAGCGAACCGGGCGCTGACATACGTACAGATCCAGCTCCTGACGCAGAGCAACGTTCAGGGAACGGAAGCCGCCGCCTACTGGAGTGGTCAGGGGGCCTTTGATGCTAACAACGTAGTCTTTGATCGCTTCCAGAGTTTCAGCCGGGAACCAGTCACCAGCGTAGGTCTCTGCCGCTTTCTCGCCACAGTAGATTTCCATCCACTCGATTTTCTTGTCGCCGCCGAAAGCTTTTTCTACGGACGCGTCGATCACCTTGCGCATTACCGGGGTGATATCCACACCGATGCCGTCACCCTCAATGAAAGGAATAACCGGGCGATTCGGAACATTCAGCGAACCGTCGGAATTGACTGTAACTTTTTCGCCGTCTGCCGGCACTTGGATATGACCCATATTGCGTAAACTCCCAATATTCTATGACGTTTTAGGTCCAGCGTTGCTTGCACCGCTCCCCCGGGACCTTAGGGCGGGGATAAAAAACGGCGGGATTATAGCAGCCTCGGTTAATTTTTGTAGTTGGATTACAATACTCAATTTTTGTCATGGCTAAGATTATTCTCCTCAACAAGCCTTTTGGCGTGTTAAGCCAATTCACGGATGACCAAGGGCGCGCCACACTAGCGAACTATATCCGGCACAAAGGCTTCTATGCTGCCGGCCGACTCGACTACGACTCAGAGGGACTGCTGTTACTTACAAATGATGGTGCGCTACAACACCAGATAAGTCATCCCAAGAAAAAGGTGGCTAAAACCTACTGGGCCCAAGTAGAGGGTGAGATAGATGAAGAGGCACTAATGGCTCTACGTCAGGGAGTTGAGCTAAAAGATGGGCGCACAGCGCCGGCTAAGGCCAAACGCCTTGCCGGTGTGGAGCTATGGCCTCGCACTCCACCGATCCGCGAGCGTAAATCCATCCCCACCAGCTGGCTGGAGCTAACTATCTCCGAAGGGCGCAATCGGCAGGTTCGGCGTATGACTGCCGCTGTTGGTTTCCCTACCCTACGACTGGTGCGTATGGGAATTGGCAACTGGAAACTCAACACGCTTCAGCCTGGCGAGTACCGTATAGAGGAGGTTTTTAGCACCTCTAGGCCCAAACAAAGGCTTAAGCAGGGGCGCAACCAACCCCGTAGACGGCGCTAAATATAACCGAAGATCAAAGCAGTCTTGGTCAGGAGGCACATTCACAGGTAAAATTCGCCTCCTTTCCATAACAGTGAAGTAGTGACTGTCCTCCTTATGTCAGATTCCACGCACAACAAACAGCCAAAGCGCGTCATCGTCGGTATGTCCGGCGGTGTTGATTCCTCTGTAGCCGCACTTCTGCTCATGCAGCAAGGCTACCAGGTGGAAGGCCTGTTTATGAAAAACTGGGATGAGGACGACGGCACAGAGTACTGCACCGCAAAAGCAGACCTGGCCGACGCTCAGGCTGTCTGCGAAAGGCTCGGTATCAAGTTACATACCGCTAATTTTGCTGCTGAATATTGGGACCACGTTTTCGAGTACTTCCTCGCAGAATACCAGGCTGGGCGCACACCGAACCCCGATATCCTTTGCAATCGGGAGATCAAGTTCAAAGTCTTCCTGGAGTACGCTGAGGTACTGGGCGCGGATGCTATTGCCACCGGACATTACACCCGTCGCCGCGATAGAGATGGCCGTACTTACCTGCTTAAAGGCCTCGATGGCAACAAAGACCAGAGCTACTTTCTACACGCGGTGGGCGAAGCCGAATTTGCACGCTCGCTCTTCCCCCTGGGCGAATTGGAAAAGCCTGAGGTACGACGTATTGCCGAAGAAAATGGCTTTATTACCCACAATAAAAAAGACAGTACCGGCATCTGCTTTATCGGCGAGCGCCGCTTTAAGGACTTCCTGGAGCAGTACTTACCCGCACAACCTGGCGATATGGAGACCCCTGAAGGGAGCATCATGGGCCACCATGCAGGCCTGATGTACCACACCATCGGTCAGCGTCAGGGGCTTGGTATCGGTGGCGTTAAAGGTGCTGGCGAGGAACCTTGGTATGTAGTGGGTAAAGACCTCGAGCGCAATGTACTAATCGTTGCTCAAGGTGCACACCACCCCCTTTTATACTCAACCGGTCTCCAAGCAACCCAAACTCACTGGATCAATGGTGTGGCACCGGCGGTAGAATTCCGTTGTCAGGCCAAGACCCGCTACCGTCAACCCGATCAGGACTGCACTGTGTTTGTGCAAGATAGTGGTAACTTGGTAGTAAAATTTGACGAGCCACAACGCGCGGTAACCCCTGGGCAATCTTTGGTACTGTACGATGGGGAGGTTTGCCTCGGCGGCGCAGTAATAGAAAATGCAACAGGAGTCGGCACCGCCGTACCGGAAAAATACAAGAAGTAAATTAAGGAGCAATTTTGGATAATTGGCGGGATCAGGCACTGGCACTGGCCGGAATATTTCAATCGGCCACGTTAGTGGAACGCCTGGCGAAAACCGGCACCGCACCTCAAGCTCAGCTGGAAACGGGGGTTCACAGCTTGTTCCAACTCAATCCCGATCGCACCGAGGATGTCTTTGACGGGGCAAAGAACCTGCTGCCCGGCCTGCAGGTTTCAAAACAACTCTTACAGTCCCGGCAGCACCCCGAGTATACCGATTGCCTGCGCTATGCACTTTCTGTCTTGTATCTACAACGACAGCTGAGCAAGAAAAGCGATTTGCTGTCCATCATCGGCAGTCGCCTGGAAAAAGCCAAGGTGCAGGCCGAACACTTTGCTCCAACCCACGAGAATGTATTCTCCAACCTGGCCGGTATCTACAGCGATACTCTGGGCACTTTCCGTTTTCGTATCCAAGTGCTTGGAGACTTCAATTTTCTGCAACAACAACGTGTTGCTAACCAAATACGCTCCATGTTGTTTGCCGGCGTGCGCGCCGCGACCCTTTGGCGGCAACTAGGCGGCCGACGCCTACACCTGCTGTTCCAACGTAAAAAGCTTTTGCATGCGACCAACGAATGGATCGCACATATCGAATCTAAAAATTCATAATCCCGGAGATTTACTATGACAGTTGAGCTTTCCGCACTCACAGCGGTATCCCCTATTGATGGTCGCTACGAGAGCAAGACTGCCCCCCTTCGTGAAATATTCAGTGAGTACGGCCTGATTCGCGCCCGCGTTGAAGTGGAAGTGCGCTGGTTGCAAAAACTTTCCGCGCACAATGAAATCGCTGAGGTAGAACAGTTTGAAGATGCAGCCAACCAACTGCTGAATAGCATCGTTGCCGATTTTTCTCTGGAGGATGCCCAGCGTATCAAGGAAATTGAGCGCACCACCAACCACGACGTTAAAGCGGTTGAGTACTTCCTCAAAGAAAAAATCAGCAGCAATGCGCAACTGGCTAAAGTTAGTGAGTTCGTTCATTTTGCGTGTACTTCCGAAGACATCAACAACCTCTCCCACGCGCTGATGCTACGTGCTGGACGCGACAATGTGATGCTGCCAGCAATGAACGCACTGGTAGAAAGCATTGCCGAACTCGCAAAAACCTTTGCCGATGTTCCCATGCTATCCCGCACCCATGGACAAACTGCCAGCCCCAGCACTGTTGGAAAGGAATTGGCCAATGTGGTAGCTCGCCTGCGTCGCCAAGTCACTCAGATACAAGCCGTGCCACTATTAGGTAAAATCAACGGTGCAGTCGGTAACTACAATGCGCACCTTTCCGCCTACCCAACTATCGAGTGGGAGAAAAATGCGGAAGAATTTATTTCCTCCCTAGGCCTTACCTGGAACCCCTATACCACACAGATTGAGCCGCACGACTATATTGCCGAACTGTTCGACGCGATCGCGCGTTTTAACACTATTCTGATCGATTTTGATCGCGATATCTGGGGCTACATTTCTCTCGGCTACTTCAAACAAAAGGTCGTTGCTGGTGAGGTGGGCTCCTCTACCATGCCGCACAAGGTTAACCCTATCGACTTCGAAAACTCTGAAGGTAACCTAGGCCTGGCCAACGCCGTATTTCAGCACTTGGCTGCAAAATTACCCGTTTCTCGCTGGCAGCGCGATCTGACCGATTCCACTGTACTGCGCAACATGGGTGTGGGCGCCGGTTACTCAGCAATTGCCTACGCCGCCACGATGAAAGGCCTGGGCAAGCTGGAAATCAACCGTGAACGCCTTGCGGAAGACCTGGACAACTCCTGGGAAGTTCTGGCTGAGCCCATTCAGACCGTAATGCGTCGCTACAATATCGAAGAGCCCTATGAAAAACTGAAGGCTCTCACTCGCGGCCAGGGCATCACCCGTGAAACCCTGAAAATATTTATCGAGAACCTGGAAATTCCCACAGATGCCAAAAATGCTTTGCTGGAAATGACTCCAGCTTCCTATATCGGTAATGCCATAGAGCAGGCTCGCAAAATTTAAGTGAGCTTAGCTACCGGCCACTTCGCAGTGGTCGGTAGATCACCAATAATTATTACTGCTTTTCCTTGCCGAGTCGGCGTACTGCTGCTGATTCATAATCAAGTGCAGGTGTTGAGAGTAATCCCCAGCCTATCTGACAATGAGAGTTACCGTGGCCAGCCCCCTTACCCACCTAGGCGATATGCCAATCGAAGTATTCATGCGCGATTATTGGCAACAGAAGCCCCTGCTGATCCGCAATGCTTTTCCCAATTTCGAATCACCAATATCCGGTGAGGAACTCGCCGGCATGGCGCTGGAAGATGCTGTGGAATCTCGCCTGGTATTGGAAAACGGCGAGACTGGCCCATGGGAATTGCGTACAGGCCCCTTTAGCGAAGAGGACTTCCTCTCCCTGCCCCGCACCCACTGGACTCTATTAGTACAAGCGGTAGATCAATGGCTATCAGAGATAGCGGAGTTGAAAGATTACTTCCGCTTCATCCCTGACTGGCGCCTGGATGACATAATGATCAGCTATGCCGCTGACCAGGGCAGCGTCGGCCCTCACTACGATCATTACGACGTTTTCCTTTTGCAAGCCGAAGGCAAGCGCCTATGGCAACAAGGTCCTAAAGTGGATGAAACCAACCCTCGATTGGAGGGAACTCCTCTTAACATCCTTAAAGAATTCAATGCCGAAAACAGTTGGGTACTAGAGCCCGGAGATATGCTCTACCTCCCGCCACAATACAGCCATTGGGGCATTGCCGAAGGTGCTTGTACCACCATTTCCGTTGGTTTTCGAGCTCCTTCAGCTGCTGCAATTCTCGAAGATCTCGCTGCTGAAGTAGCAATAGGGTTACCAGATAGCCAACGCTATACCGATTCTGGCGCAGAGCCAGCGAAGAACCCCTCCGAAATAGATCCCGCTTCCGTTGCTCGGCTGCAACAACAACTCGGGGAGTGGTTAAAACAACCGAAGAAAATCGCCCAGTGGTTTGGCGCAGTTATGACTGAGGCAAAATATCCGGATACCGTTGCGCTTGATGCAGGTGATGCCGCCGACTGGCGTGAACAATTGCCACAAGGAGTTCAGTTAGTGCTGAATCCCGCATCGCGAGCGGCATTCTGCCGAGAACCTTCAACCCTTTTTGTCGATGGCGAAGCCTTCACCGCTCCACTTGTTTTTGTCGAGCAATTTACCAAGTCCCATGAAATTACCTGGAACGAGATAGAGACCTTCCCAGAAATTGCCAAGGACAACGGGCTGATTGATCAACTGGTATCTCAAGGCACTCTAATCTACCCTCCTGAGGATTTCTGATTATGGCAATTTTCGTACGCCCAGCAGATTGGCAAACTGAAAGAGATAGCATTCGTGCAATTCGGCAAGCAGTCTTTGTCGAAGAGCAGAAAGTACCCGCAGACCTTGAGTGGGATAACCAGGAAGAGAGTTCACAGCACTTCCTGGTTTTTCAGGGTGGTGCAGCTGTAGGCACCGGTCGCCTGACGCAAGCTGGGAAGATTGGCCGTATGGCGATCGACAAAAAAGTAAGGGGGCAAGGTCTGGGAGCAGAATTACTCAAGGCAATTTTTGAATACGCCCAACAACAAGGCTATCGGCAGATATTTCTGCATGCGCAACAACAAGCACAAGGCTTTTATTCCAAGGCTGGCTTTAGTGCTGAAGGGAAAGTTTTCTTTGAAGCTGGCATACCCCATATCAAGATGGTGCAGAACTTAAGCTGACATCACCGTAAAGTGCTGGTATATCTGCCTCCATCTACCAGCGCTCACCACTTACTACTAATCCTCCCCAGTAAAAACATAACGCTCCATTAAATAAGCGAGCGGAGCAATTCCCACCACATACACTAACCAGAGTGCCAACCCCCAGTAGGGATTAATGACTGTTAAAAGGCAGGCCAATATACTGGTGAGCAGCATCACCATACTCACTAACAATACCCTTTTCGCCCCGACGCTAGACCGATTTGGGGCTATACACCACATTCCCGCTATCGCCAGTGCAGCCACAGCATAAGTGATAGACAGGAGAATTATCGACCAAGCCTGATTTGGATACTCTCCCAACAACCCCGCAGGAAAAGGGATAAATGCTACCGCCCCTAGCAATAAGAAATTAAGCCCGGTAAATCCTGCTGACTTGGATTCATGATTAGACATCAGGTGATTGTGGTTAAGCCATAACCGACAAAGGATGGCAAAACTCAGCAACCAAGAAAATACATGAGGAATTTGTTGGTGGATATTGGTCTGGAAGTTTTCACCTAGCTTGATATCTGCCAAGTCTGGAATTTGGATGTTAAATACCAAAAGCGTCATAGCAATAGCGAAGACGCCATCGCTAAGCGCATTGATACGGCTGGAAAGAAAAGACTTGTGATGCATACCTACCACTTTGCGTTAGTGAAAATTACAGTAAAGCCCAGCCAGCCGGTGATTATGTCCAAGTCAATCTGATTCTCACACAAACCTATTCTCTGGTTACATTTCTTTGAGATGTTTCTAGCGCTTATAAAAAACACAGTTTGATAACGACTTTGTAAGTGCATTCTTTATGAAAAATAAATATCAGAACACCACCTCGACAAATTTGTTGGGTAAATGACTTGCCTCAATGGAGTGAGTACAAGACCATCCTTGGAGAAATCATAGGTATTTTGAGTGTTTCTTCCGGCAAAAAGTTTGTTAACTGGCTCACTAAAACGATAATTTTAGAGCCTGCAAATATGATGTGAGCTACCCCACTTCAATGAAATGAGCTTCTCATTTTTCACAACCTAAAACTGAAACTTTATCTAGAAGTCCACCTTTAATTGGCAAGTGGACCCAGCATAAGGAGTAAACTAAACGACAAAATGTTACTAATCGCTGACAAAGGACCCGATAACCGGCACTTATAGCCCCACTATCGCAGTAATCAATTCCCCCAACGCCAAAGACAATACCTCCATAGACTTAGCGCCAGGAATATGAAATAGCTAGTGAGGCAGCAGACGGGATGAAAGGTGCCCTACTCTCTCCCAAGTACAAGGCAGTGAGAAGATCTAGTTGATTTACGTCTCGCTCTTTATCTGTCACAGCAACCAAGCCAGATTGACACCCTACGCGGTTCATGCCCTTCCCTGCCGAGTCAGGCAGCACCCCCAGAGGGGCCCAAAGCATTCCCATTTACGCCGCAAATATCTGCATGGTTTGGATAGTATTCAGCTGATCTCCGCTGAAGTTACCACCAATAGTAAAACCCGCTGCAAACTTATCGATCCAGCTACGATCGCTGTATCGGCCACTAGCAGCATCCATGAATGCCTTAAATTGAGCTGTCACATTACCCATAAAAGTTGGTGATCCCAGCACAATAGCTTCGCATTGATCTAGCTGGATCATAAGATCATGGTTTCTATAGCGGCCCTGTTGAATATCCTCCCCACAAACAGGAAGCTCTACGCCCTCACAGCCCGAGATGTTAGCCGCTCCCACAACAACTGCTTGCGCCAGTTCTCTGGTACTGCCGCAAATCGAATGATAGACAACCCCGATTTTGTTCATAACGCCACCGGACTGATGAGAGCACCAGTATCTTCCCCCCGTCGTTGTTCTGATTTTCCCAAGAAGATAGTCCTAAGTTTTTCATCCGCGACTGCCCCTGTTGGAACTTCAATACCAAATATATCCACTAGGGTACGGCGTAGTTCTTCTATATTTGCCAGCATAATGACACTCTTCGGGCCCACAATGGGCTGGTAACTCAACTGACGATCCACTAACGCATGGCGTCCCTCAGAGAAGGCCCTCGCTGCAATTAGGTGTTGAACAAAACGAGAGTCAGGGTGGGTGCAACAAAACCAATTGGCAATCTTGTAGTCACCCCCGGTGCGGGGCCGGAGATCAAAGCTATACATTGGCCGCCAAATACCTTCTACTCTCACCTGGAGCAGATAATCTTCACCATCACCGTTCCGGGTGAACCGATAAGTTCCGTGAGGTGTGCTTTGCGGATTTGGTGAGTTCAGGCGTAGCGGCGCCGTCAAAGTGTTACCGCCAAACCCCACATCCACCAAGTAAGGGCCCCCATCAATTTCCACCAATAGAATCATGTGGGACTGAGCCGGTTGATGGTCCGGCGGAGTTTGCCATAGGACACGAGCAGCGAGCCCCGTGACTGTAAAACCAATCTGCTGCAACACATCCCGCAGCAAAGCATTTTGCTCAAAGCAATAGCCCCCCCGTTGATGGCGTACTAATTTGTCCTCAATCGCAAGTATCTCAATATCTACCGGACTCCCAAGAAAGGAGGTTACGTTCTCGAACGGTATGGCTCGAACGTGATACGCAAGAAGGTCTCCAAGAGTTTGCAGATCAACAGCGGGCGCACCGTTGTAGCCAATGCGCTTAAAATAACCTTGTAGGTCAACGCCATTTGTATTCTTTGTCATATACCTGAACTCCTCTTGGCCATTTAAGTGGGAGGCAGTCTAATACCTAAACCTTGCTTGAGGTCAATACCAATCAGTAGATCTCTCAATTTCTATTTTCACAATGCTATTACCAAACTTTAAGGCCCCCCTCTACTTCGTTATCGTATGCTTGGAGTGGTGACTACAGAGGTAACTATCCATTGGAACTATTGTTTTTAGGCACATCATCAGGTACACCGACAAAAGATCGAAATGTAACCGCTATTGCATTAATTGAAAGCCAGAGAAAAAACTGGTACCTGATCGACTGTGGAGAAGGCACCCAGCACCAAATCCTTCGCACCAGTCTGTCTTTGAATTCACTTGGCGCCATTTTCATCACTCATATCCACGGCGATCATTGCTATGGGCTTCCAGGGTTGCTGGCAAGTGCTGGCATGCAGGGTAGGACTGCACCGCTGACACTTGTAGCGCCAAAAGCCATCCGTGATTGGCTCTCTTCTACGCAGGCACTAATCAAACTTTATCTTCCCTTTGAGTTAAACTTTATTTCATCAGAGGAATTACCTATCCTGGATCTGGGGCAGTTCACAATTTCCCTGGCCAAACTTTCCCACAGAGCCCCCTCATACGCTTACAGTTTTACCGAAAGGAAAGTAGAGGCTTCATTAAATATTGAAAAATTGCGTGTATCTGGGATTCCACAGGGCCCTCTATGGGGAAAACTAAGAGCCGGGATTAACATCATCCATCAGGGCCAAGAATATCCTTTCGCCGAATTTCTCCTATATGAACAAAAGCCAAGAAAAATTGTAATCTGTGGAGATAATGACAGCCCGGAACTTTTAAAAGACTTTTGTATCGATAGTAATATTCTCGTTCATGAGTCAACTTATACAGAAGATATGGCTGAAAAAGCCGCTAAAGCTGGACATAGCTATGCAAAGCAGGTGGCATCTTTTGCTGAGCGGGCCTCCGTACCGATCCTGATTCTTACCCACTTTAGTCCCCGTTATCAATTAGGGACTGGTACAACACCATCAATCGATGACGTGCACTGTGAAGCCCAATCTGTATATAGTGGTAACCTGCAACTGGCATCTGATTTTAAGCGGTTTCAACTAGATAAATCTGGAAATTTAAAATGATACACACAAAACTGAGCGATGACCTTAACGTGGCACTATGAACTCCTGGGAAACAGGAAATTTGGATAATGATATCGCGTGTGATTAGGCCGATGAATTAGCAGAGAATTCAGATATCTCTGTAATTGAAAAAAGTATCGAGTCAGTCATTGAGGAATATTGTATTGATTAGGATATACTAAAATGGGAGAAGGAAAGAATACACTGCGCTCAGGACCGTATGCGGTATGGATGCCGATTACAAGCTTACAGGGATGTATTCACAGCGCGTCTCGAGTGCAGTGTATTCTTTCTGACCCAGCAGTAGGTTATGAAGTCTTGGCGGCTTTTGATACTCTGACCAAGCTAAAAGGAGAACCTGGAAGTAAAAATAGGTACTCCTAATATGTAGTAGTTCAGACTTGATCTGACAGTTACCGGTTTTTCAGAAGGTGCTTTGTCAGGTCAAATTCAGTTTACGAGTTTTTCCTTCCAGATGCTTTTTCCATCTTCAAGTGTTGCCATCGGAGTGCGGCCACAACACTTTTTACCCTGATGGGTACGGTCATTATTGTAATATGTGAGCCATTCGTCCAGATCCTTTTGTAACTCTTCTATTGATCCATAGATCTTCCGGCGTAATGAAGGCTGGTAGAACTCGAGTTATTGTCAATTCTGGTGTTTAGCCAGTCTGATCAAGCAGCGCTCTGATCGGTGGTTGTCGCTTCCTCTCCATCCGTGAA
>NZ_JBGMEK010000032.1:0-54303 GCF_041447265.1 Microbulbifer epialgicus | reverse complement strand
TCGTTCAGAATGGACGCTTCATTATCAGAAACTTGAAAAGGTTTAGGTGTACGCATAGAAGATACATTATACGGACAATTCTCCATTAGTTACATTACTTTCCGCATGGACCACTAGTGACTTGGTAATGGTGCTACTTCCATCTCCAGGGTCTTGAGGCCATGCTTATAGGCTCGTTTTGCCGGCAGGTATTCGCAATTACCCGAATTGGGTAAATGCGGCGAGAAGGAAGCGGCTGGCATCTTTGCTGGCCCCCTTATTATTGGAAAGGTGCCGCTGAACAGGAGTGCCTGCTGAATTCCAGCGGGGATCAGAGGTGGGCAATGCGATCTGTCCTTGGCGGATGTGTAGCGAAGAGATTAAACAGCGAGCGCTTCTATATTTTGTAACTTGTCATCGAATCGTAAAATGCTTACCGGCCAAAGGCGACTTTGCTCTCGGTACTGCTTAGCTCCTCGTTGAGCTGCATAACATTCTGGTTAGCTTTGAGTCCGGGTAAGCCTCCATTACTGCAGTAAAGTGTCCCAGGGCTCCATTCAGGGCACTTTCTGCACGGCCAAGTTTGCCTAGCTCTGGCACTCATTGGGTTAGAGGCGGCTGCCTTGAGATCGCTGATGGCGGTATTGCGCGCAATGGTTACGGCCTCGACGGTTTCCTGTTCGTGCTTTAGGCAACCTCGAGCAGTTTCCACCAGATTGGGGATCAGGTCGTGACGCCGTTTCAGTTTTACCTCTATCTGTACAAAGGCGTTCTTATTGCGGTTTTTTAGGGAAACCAGTTTGTTATAAATCCCCACTTCATAAAACAAAAGTGCGGCAAAACCACCGGCAGGATAATGTTTGATAACTCCATAAATCCTCTCGCCACTTTTTCTTATGATTGGCGCCGATAGTAACAAGCCCCATCCGCCGGGCGACGCTAGTAGTTAAACTGGCCCTGGCGGAGCAGGGTAGTGCTTCGGCTATAATGCGGCGACTATAAAACACAATTGCCGCCACAACTGGGTCGGCAGTGCAGATTTGGGAGCAGACAGAATGAGTGATGTAACTTCAGATCCCGTAGTGATCGTCGGGATGGCACGTACGCCGATGGGTGCCATGCAGGGCAGCTTATCCGCACTGAGTGCCCCGCAGCTGGGTGCAGCGGCAATTCGTGCAGCGCTGCAAGATGCAGGGATAGCCCCGGCAGATGTCGATGAAGTCATGATGGGTTGTGTGCTTCCCGCTGGTGTGGGCCAGGCTCCGGCACGCCAGGCATCCCGAGATGCAGGCATACCCGATAGTACCCCCTGCACCACTGTCAACAAGGTGTGTGGCTCAGGCATGAAAACTGTGATGATGGCCCGAGATGCGCTGCTGCTGGGGGAGGGGGAGATCATCGTCGCCGGTGGTATGGAGAGCATGAGTAATGCACCCTATCTGTTGCCCAAAGCCCGCTCTGGCATGCGTTTGGGGCATGCTGAGGTAAAGGACTCTATGTTCCTGGATGGTTTGGAAAATGCTGAAGATGGCAAGTTGATGGGTACCTTTGCTGAGAGTACCGCAGATAAGTTTGGCTTTACCCGCGAGGAGCAGGATGCTTTTGCCCTGGAATCCCTGGCGCGAGCTCAGGCCGCAATTGAAAACGGCGATTTTACCCGTGAGATTGCCCCGGTGACCGTTACCGCTCGCCGCAGTGAAGTGGAAGTAAGTGTGGATGAGGCCCCAGGCGGTGCCCGCCCGGACAAAATCCCGCAATTGAAGCCCGCTTTCCGCAAGGACGGCACCGTAACTGCAGCCAATTCCAGCTCTATTTCTGATGGCGCTGCGGCACTGGTCCTGATGCGCAAGAGTTCGGCGGAGAAGCGCGGTCTCAAAGTGCTAGCGGTACTCAAAGCGCAGGCTCAGTATGCCCGCGAACCCGAGTGGTTCACCATCGCCCCGGTGGGTGCTATGCGCAAGTTGTTGGAAAGTGCCGGTTGGTCGGCAGCGGATGTGGACCTGTTTGAAATTAACGAGGCCTTTGCAGTGGTGACTATGGCGGCCATGCGTGAACTGGATCTGCCCTGGAACAAGGTCAATGTGAACGGTGGTGCTTGTGCACTGGGCCACCCCTTGGGGGCCAGCGGCGCTCGTATCCTGATCACTCTATTGGCGGCAATGGAAAAGCGCGATGCCAAGAAAGGGGTTGCGAGCCTTTGCATCGGTGGTGGTGAGGCCACTGCCGTAGCTATCGAGAGAGTGTAATTTTCGCTGGCTGTCGCAAAGATAAAAAGCGGAGGTTGGAGCTCCGCTTTTTATTGAGTTCTCAGTCGGTTGACAGGTTTTAGGTGGCTAGCGGTGTTAACAATTTCAGTTGATGTACTCAACGGCTTTCACTACTTTCTGCACCCCGCCGATTGAGCGGGTTACGTCTGCTGCGCGCTCAGCTTCAGCTTGGGTAAGCAGCCCCATCAGGTAAACGACCCCATTTTCAGTGACCACTTTGATGCGCCCGCTATCGATTTCCTTGTTGGCGAGCAGGTTGGTTTTTACCTTGGTGGTTAGCCAGGCATCACTGGTGGTGGCGAGAAGAGTAACTTTGCCGCGCACCTGGGTTTCATTGTAAACCTGGCGTACATTCTGCACCTGTTCTGCGGTACGCCCCGCGAGCAGGCGCAGTTCCTGGCTGGGGACTTGCCCGGTGAGTAATACGACCCCATTAAAAGAGGTAACGCCGATATTTGAAGCTTTCAGGTCCGGGTGTGCCTTGTTGATATTCACCGTGACAATTGTTTCGGTTCTCTGATCATCAATATAAGTTCCCACCGAGCGTCTGCCCGGGTCCTGTTGGATAGGCCCGTCGTGAGTGGCCTCCAATACGGTGCTGCAGCCGGTACCGGCAAGCAGGGCCATTGCTGCAAATGCAATAAGAAAGTGTTTCCCCTGGGGTAAGAGATTATTTTTCATAGTTTAATCCTCGTAGCCACCGAACAAGCTGCTGTCGATCAGGTCGCACAGGCAGAAGATAGTCAGAAGGTGTACTTGGTGTACTTCAGCTGCGACATCAGAAGGCACGCGCAGTTCAATATCGTGATTATCCAGTAGTGCTGCGCAATTGCCCCCGTCGCCCCCGGTCAGGGCGAGAATGCCCATATCACGGTCGCGTGCAGCGCGCATCGCTTGCACCAAATTGGAATCGCGGCCGTCGCTACTGATGATTACCAGTAGATCACCGGGCTGCCCCAGGGCGCGCACTGGGTGGGCGAAGGTGTCAGCGCTGCCGTGATTCTGAGCAACTGTGCCCATAGAGACGCCGTCGCTATTGAGCGCCATCGCCGGCAGGCCGGGGCGCTCACGCTGGAAACCACCGGTCAATTGCGAGCTGAAACTTTGCGCCAGGGCACCGCTGACACCATTGCCGCAGAGCAGCACCTTACTCTCTGCCAGCAGTGTGTGCACCACCATCTCGCTGGCCTCCGCAATCAGTGGCGCCAGTATCTCACCGGCGTTCATGGTGGCTTCCAGGCTGTGGTGAAAAAGGGTTACGACTCGCTGTTCCATTGTGTCCTTAATTCAGGCGAACCGTGGTTCGCCATAACTTGACAAGGTAAATCTCGAATTTGCCTTAGGCTTCGAAGGCGTTCTTTATCCACTGAATGTTTTGCGCATCGCCGTCTATAGCTAAGATATCGAAGCGGCAGGGACAGTCCAGTTTGTGTTGCTGCAAATAGCTTTGTGCGGTGTGCAGCAATTTTTGCTGTTTGCGCCTATCCACGCTGGCCCCAGCACCACCAAAACGGTTGCTGCGGCGGAAGCGCACCTCCACAAGCACGACAGTATCGCCTTCGCGAGCGATAAGGTCTATCTCTCCGTGACGGCTGCGGTAGTTGCGTTCAATTACGCAAAGCCCCGCACGCTGTAGGTAAAGTGCCGCGGCACCCTCCATATGGGCGCCGACGGTACCGGATGAGCGCTTAAAAAGCCTCACTGTTTCCAGTCACCTGGGGGCGCGGCATGGACAGAGGCTCCACTGTAGTGATTGGTTCTGGCACACCCTTCTCAATCCGTGCCCACATCTGCTCTCGCACGATACGACCATCCGGGCTCAGGCTGAGGGCGCCGGTGAGTCCGTGTACCTTTTGTTGGGGGAACTGGCGCAGCATGGGGAGACGTGGGTAGAGGCGGAAAGCGTCGGCTCCCAAAGCGTAGAGACGGGCAAACGCCGGAGCGGGGTCAGCCTGTTGCGCGATCTCTCGCTTGGTTAGGTTGTTCTCGAATAGCCAGGGCAGGGCGGTGAAGCGTACGCCATTGAGATCGCGATCGCGGTTCGGGTTGATACTGCCACCGAAAACATGGGAGGTGGCGTAAACCGGCAAGTCACCAGCATAGTAGTATGTCAGCATAGGATTGAGCTGGCGGGCCTGCTGGGGTAACGCGGCGACAAATATCATATCGACATCGTCGCGGCGGCGCGGGGTAAATTCCAGCGGCGCGGCCAAACGGCCTTGCAGCTCTTTCTTGCGTGCCTTGCTGGCAGAGATCAGTAGCGCATCGCTTACCAGATTGGAAAACTTGCTGTTGTTGGAAACAGTTTTGCTGATGCTGACAGAGCCCCCGAGGCGCTGCCACTCTTCCTGGAAGGCTTCGGCGCCGCGCTGTCCCCAATTGCTGTCGGTAGTGAGCATCATCGCTTGGCGGTGGCCCTGGCGAAAGGCATGCTGGGCAATCTGACGGGCTTCATCCTCAACGGCCAGGCCAAATTGCACCAGGTCGTCGGTCAGTCGGCCGCGGTCGCTGTAGTTCAGTGCCAGAGTGGGGACTGGCAGCTTTTCCGTGGCCAGCAGGTTGGCCACCTTACTTTTGTCCAGGGGACCGATGATTACCTGGGCACCGGCGTCGACGGCACTTTGATAGACCTCCTCAAAGGGCTGCTCAGTGCCAGTGTTGTAGATCAGGACTCTAGGGGTTGCAGCGCCAGCGTTCAGGGCGGTGTAGTGGGCCGCCATAAAACCATCTCGGATTGCGCGGCCAGCACTGCCGAGAGAGCCCGAAAGCGGCAATAGCAGGGCGATGCTGTCGGCGCGCTGAGCTGCCAGGCGCTCGAGCAGTTGCAGTGCCTGCGGTGGGTGGGTGTTGGCGCTGTGTGCTGGCCAGCGCTCGCGCCAGCGACTCAAGGCGGTTAGCTGTGAGCTGATATCGGTTTGAGTATCCCGGCCCAAAAGTGCCAGCTGATACCAACCCCGCATCTGGGTATCGCTGCTGCTGTTGGCGCGTTCTTGCAGCTCACTAGAAGGCAGCTGAGTCAGTAGCTGCCAAAAACCATCGTTATTCTGGGTGATGGCCTCGTCGGACTGGGCCAGGTAGGAAATCTCACGGCGCTCGGTGATGGCGCTGTCGAGATTGCCGAGGAGCCCCCAGAGGTCGGCACGCAGGTTGCGTAGCGGCAGTGCAGTCGTTTGCGGAAGCTCCACCCAGACATTTTTCAGGCGAGGCGAGGTCGCCAGATCCAGGGCCTCGAAAAAGTCGTCGCTGTCGGCGAGGAGGCTGCCGTAAACCTGCGCATAGCTCGCGTAAAGGGTGTTATCCAGTTGTTCTGGAATAATTTTCACAATGGCTTCTTTAGCCGTCTCTTTCTCCCCTAGCTCGTATAGAATGGCGGCCGCCTGCAGGCGCTGCTGGTCCCGGGCTGGTGCCGGCAGGGAATCAGCGCTGCGTAAAAGCCGCACAGCGTCGCCGCGGCTGGCTTTGTGGCTCGCCGGGTAGGCCGGCTGGTTACCCCCCGGCCGGGAGGTCGGAGTTTGGCAGGCGGCCAGGGCCAGAGCCAGTGTGGCAGCGGCCATGCTGGCGATCACACTAGAGGTGCGCCGGGAAGAGGCGGACATATTCTTCTCCCGCAATATTTATATTTGGAGTGAACAACTATGGGGTCGGATCAGGCGCTGCTTTATATTGTCGCTACGCCCATTGGTAATTTGGCCGATATGGTACCGCGAGCTGTTGAAGTTCTACAATGTGCCGACCTGGTTGCGGCGGAGGACACACGTCACAGTCAGAGACTCTTTTCCCACTTCAATATCGATACGCCGTTAATGGCCTACCACGATCACTCTGATAACAAGCGCACCGACCAGATCTTGCAACGACTGGAGCAGGGCCAGACAGTGGCCTTAATTTCCGATGCGGGTACACCGCTGATCTCGGATCCCGGTTATCGCTTGGTGCGCGAAGCGCGTGAGCGGGGAATTCGTGTGGTGCCGATTCCAGGTGCTTGCGCTTTTGTAACGGCTTTGAGTGCGGCCGGTCTGCCCAGTGATCGTTTCAGTTTTGAGGGCTTTCTGCCAGCTAAGGCGGGGCCGCGTGAGCGGGTGCTGCAGGAATTGGCTGAGGATACCCGAACTTTGATCTTTTATGAGGCGCCCCATCGGGTTGCCGATACCCTGGAAGCAATGGCTAATGTGTTTGGGGCTAAGCGTGAGGCGGTAATTGCTCGCGAGCTTAGCAAAGCTTTTGAAACCTTTCAGTTGATGCCATTGGGTGAGCTGGCCAATTGGGTGCGTTCGGATAGCAATCAGCAGCGCGGTGAGATTGTACTACTCGTGCGCGGTGCTGAGCGTCGTCGCGATAGTGAACTCAGCACCGAGGCGCAACGTGTTATGTCACTCCTTTTGGCTGAGCTGCCACCAAAGAAAGCCGCTGCTATCGCCGCAGAAATTACCGGTGTCAACAAGAAGGTACTGTACAACTGGAGTCTGCAACAAAAATAAGGCGCGCGCTTTTTTCTGTAATTGAAGTTTGCCTGTTGCAATCCCGCTGTCGCCTCATTACTCTTCGCCGCGAGCTGGCCGGGCAATCGCTGTCACCTTGTGTGATGGAGGAAAGTCCGGGCTCCATAGGGTGGAACGCCAGGTAACGCCTGGGGGGTGTGAGCCTACGGAAAGTGCAGCAGAGAGTAGACCGCCGATGGCTTCTTCGGAAGCACAGGTAAGGGTGAAAGGGTGCGGTAAGAGCGCACCGCGCGGCTGGCAACAGTCCGCGGCATGGTAAACCCCGTTCGGAGCAAGACCAAATAGGCCCTCTATAGGTGTGACCCGCACTGAGGGCGGGTAGGTCGCTTGAGGTGCTTGGCGACAGGCATCCCAGATGAATGATTGTCCTCGACAGAACCCGGCTTACAGGCCAGCTCATCAATTTTACAAAGCCCGGCATTTGCCGGGCTTTGGCTTTTCTGTGACCGTAAAATTCCCGCTTCTGGCGCCCCTTTCATGGAGTCAGATGCACCGAGAGGTGGTGTCGCATTTCGCGCGTCATGCGCAATTAGCTTAAAATGATCGATTATTTTGCGTGTAAGCACTCACATCATTCCGGGTGTTTGCGGCGATAATTTTGGTGTCACCTCCTCTGTCTCTGCTGCAGGCCGCGAAATTACTGGGGCTTATGGGGACTTTGGAGTCGATTTCCTTGACTTTGTGATGGCCAGTTTTATAGTGTCAAAGGTGGGAAAAAGTGGAAAATCGTGGAACTTTGTGGTTTATTCGCGGCCTGTGAGTGGGTGTTTACATTGCGCGAGTAAAGCTTGAGATTTTCCCGCTAGTGATCCGCCAATGCGGAGCCTGCTGCGACAAGCGTAACTAACAGTCAGTGAGCGAAATTCACAAAGTGTATCTGGGCAGCCATGCAATCAATATGGACGCCAAGGGGCGTCTGGCGATACCTGCGCGGGTCCGCGACCGGCTGCTGGATGAGTGCGCCGGTTGCTTGGTGGTGACTGCCCATACCGAAGAGCGCTGTCTGCTGGTATACCCTGCGCCACAATGGCAGCAGATTTTGCCGAAGATTGAAGCTCTACCCAGCTTTAACAAAGTAGCGCGCCGCGCCCAGCGCCTGCTGATTGGCTACGCCTGTGAGTTGCAGGTGGATGGCAATGGCCGTGTGTTGATTCCGCCTACCCTTCGCGAATACGCGGGGTTGGAGAAAAAACTAATGCTGGTGGGGCAGGGTAAGAAATTAGAAATTTGGAGCGAGGAACGCTGGATGTCCTGGCTCGACGACAGTGAAGATGAGGAGGGAATGCCTGAGGAAATGGCCTCCCTCTCTTTATAAGGAGTACACCAGGTGTCTCAAGAATTGCATCGCAGTGTGTTATTGCGCGAGGCCGTAGACGCTCTGGTTACCGATCCGGACGGTTTTTATATAGATGGGACCTTTGGACGCGGTGGTCACAGTGCCGCCATCCTAGAACAGCTCAGTCCCAGTGGGAAGCTGTTAGCTGTGGATAAGGATCCGCAGGCGATTGACTATGCGCGCGATCGTTTTGCAGGTGAATCGCGTTTTTCGATCTGGCACGGTTCCTTTGCCGATATGGATAGAGCTGCGGCTGAGCAGGCGGGGCGGGTCAATGGCATATTGCTGGACCTGGGCGTTTCCTCTCCCCAGTTGGATCAAGCTGAGCGCGGTTTCAGTTTTATGCAGGACGGTCCGCTGGATATGCGCATGGATACCAGTAGAGGAATCAGCGCCGCCCAGTGGATAAATACCGAAGGCGAGGCCGAGATGGCTCGGGTATTTAAAGAGTATGGAGAGGAGCGCTTCGCCCGTCGTATGGCCGCTGCTATTGTACGTCGCCGCGCGCAGAAGACCTTTGAACGGACATTGGATCTGGCCGAAGTGGTCAAGGAAGCCAACCCTGCATGGGAGAAAGGCAAGCACCCATCCACTCGGGTATTCCAGGCAATTCGCATCCATATAAATGGGGAGCTGGATGATCTGCGCAATGCGCTGGAAAAATCGCTGCAATTGCTGGCCCCGGGGGGCAGGTTGGTCGCTATCAGCTTCCACTCTCTGGAAGATCGCATGGTCAAGCGATTTATCCGCGAGAAAGAACGTGGTCCACAGCTGCCTAGGGGCCTTCCAGTTATGGATAGCCAGATTACCAAAACTCTGCGCTCTGTGGGCAAGGCGGTGAAGGCTGATGACGTTGAGGTGGATGAGAACCTGCGCTCGCGTAGCGCGGTGATGCGGGTTGCGGAAAAGCTGTCCGAGAACTGACTGATGCGTGGCAAGAAGCTGATTGCCTTGGTTTTTTTATGGCTGGCCGTGCTGGCTTCGGCTCTCGCTGTTGTCTATTCAACCCAGCTGAGTAGGGAGCTAACCGCCGAGCTTGGTAAAGCGCAAAAGGCCAATGATGAGTTGCGCTATGAGCAGGAGCGTTTGCTGCTGGAAAAAGGAGCTTGGTCTGCCTATAGCCGAGTAGAAAAAGTGGCGAGAGAGAAATTAAAAATGCATGTGCCAGCGCCCTCTGACCAAGTGCTGGTAACAGAAGAGTGATTCTAAAGGCCGGTGAGGTTTACACAGGGCAACACTTGTGGAGCCTGTGTCCCTAACACCGGCGAAAAACTAAAAATTTATGAGTGCAATAGCGATTTTGGGGGGCCGTGTTCAGGCAGTTTCCGCAGAGATATTTAATCTCAGAATGAAAATATAACGCCAACTGAGAAAATATGGGCGCAGTTAAGAAAGAGCAACTTCAACCGGGTATTGCCCGCTGGCGTTTTATGCTGGTGGCGACCTTGTTGTGCCTGTTTGCCCTGGCGCTGGTGTTGCACCTGGCGCGCCTACAAGTGGTTCCCGCCACAGAGCGTGGTTACCAGTTCCTTCAGGACCAGGGGCGAGCGCGCACTATACGCACCGAGGAAATCGCTGCTTACAGAGGCACCATTGTCGATCGCAACGGCGAACTCCTGGCGGTCAGCACGCCCGTTCACAGTCTCTGGGCCAACCCCAAACTCTTGAGAGAGAGCAGCGCCGAGCAATTGAAAAAACTGGCTGGAGTACTGGAAATCAAACCAGCCAGGCTGTCTGTGCGCCTGGAAAAATATCGCAACAAGGAATTTATGTATCTGCGCCGCCATCTCACGCCGGAGCAGGCTGGGAAGGTGTTGGAGCTGGACCTTTTTGGGGTTTACAGCAAAAAGGAATACCGGCGTTTCTATCCCGCGGGTGAAGTGGTTGCACAGCTTTTGGGCTTTACCAATATTGATGACCGTGGTCAGGAGGGGCTCGAGCTTGCCTATGACGAATGGCTCTCTGGTCAGCCCGGCGCCCAGCAGGTGGTTAAGGATTTGAAAGGTCGCACAGTGCAGGAGCTGGCGATCCAGCGCGAGGCCCAACCGGGACAGGATTTACGCTTGTCCATTGATATGCGTCTGCAGTATTTGGCGTATCGTGAGTTAAAGCACGCGGTGGCAGAAAACGGTGCTGCATCGGGTTTTATGGTGATTCTTGACACCCACAGCGGCGATGTCCTGGCCATGGCCAACCAGCCCTCATTTAACCCCAATAATCGCCAGGGGGTAAAAGCTGCGGCGATGCGCAATCGGGCCTTGATTGATCAGTTTGAGCCGGGTTCCACTGTGAAGCCACTAACCGTCCTGGCGGCTTTGGAAAGTGGTCGTTATAAACCCCACACTCAGATTGATACCAGTCCCGGTTATATCCGCGTGCCAGGAAAAACCCTAGTGGATCCGGTGAACTACGGCAAGCTGGACTTGACCAGCATCATCACAAAGTCGAGTCAGGTGGGGATCACAAAAATTGCTTTAGACCTGGAACCAAATACTCTACGGGAACTCTTTTATCGCCTGGGACTGGGGGAGGCTGTTGGCAGTGGGTTCCCCGGAGAGATACCGGGCGTTTTGCCCAGTCGCAGTCGCTGGCACCCAATAGAGCGGGCCAACTTTGCCTTCGGCTACGGTTTAACAGTGAATGCGGTGCAATTGGCCCAAGCATATAGTGTGCTGGCCAATTCCGGGCTCAAGCGCCCGGTCTCGCTGGTTTTGTCTGGCGACAAAGATAGTGCTGAGCCAGAGCGGGTCATTGAAGGGCCGTTAGCCAAGCAAGTGAGCGCGATGCTGGAAACTGTTATAGGCGCTAGTGGTACTGGCCGCCGCGCAAAGGTGGAAGGCTACCGTGTGGCAGGCAAGACCGGCACGGTGCACAAAGTTGGCCGCAGTGGTTACGAAGATAGCCGTTACCGATCGGTATTTGCGGGTTTTATTCCCGCCGACAGGCCGCGCCTTGCCGCGGTTGTTGTCATTGACGATCTCAGCCATGACAAGTATTCCGGCGGTGAAGTCGCTGCGCCGGTATTTGGTTCGGTGATGGCTGGGGCCATGCGCCTGCTGCAGGTGCCGCCAGAACGAGTAAGGTCGGCGAAACGACAGCTGGCAGCGCAGTTAAGCGAGAGAGGTTCAAAATCGTGACTCAGCGCGAAAAACAGTTTATTTCATTGCAGGAGTTGGTACCCGGCTATGCGGGTATTCCAAATGTCCCTGTCAGTGGCGTCGCCCTGGATAGTCGTAAGGTGCAGGCTGGCGATGTATTTATGGCATTGCGTGGCTCTGTGGTGGATGGGCGCGAATATATTGATGCTGCGATAGCCGCGGGTGCTGCAGCAGTGCTGGCTGATGGAGACAAGCTGGAGTGTAAAAGTCGCGGCGATATTCAAGTGGTGAGTGTGCCCGGTTTGGCCAAGCGTGTTGGGGAAATTGCCGCACGCTTTTTTGGCAATCCCAGTGGTGAGATGCACTTGGTGGGCGTGACGGGTACCAACGGCAAAACTACCTGTGCCTACCTGACTTCCCAGTTGTTAGCTCGCCAATTTGGTAGTGCCGCCATGATCGGTACTATCGGCAGCGGCATCTGGAATGATGGCGTGATTGAATTACAGGAGACCGGGCTTACCACTCCGGACCCTGTGCGTCTTCAAGCGGATTTCGCAAATTACCGCGATCGCGGTGTGCGGGCAGCGGCAATGGAAGTTTCGTCTCACTCCCTATCCCAGGGGCGAGTACATGGACTGATTTTCGATACTGCGATATTCACCAATTTGTCCCGCGATCACCTGGATTATCACGGCAATATGGCTGCTTACGGTGCCGCCAAGGAAAAGCTCTTTGGTCTGCCCCTGTTAAAGCGTGGAATTATTAATTTGGATGATCCCTTTGGTGCTCAGTTAGCTGAGCGCTGTAAAGTGCGTGGCCTGCGCGTGCTGACTTATGGCCTGCAAGCGGGCGATTTACATGTGACAGACCTGCGCCGCCATGAAAAAGGGTTTTCTGTAGAGCTTAACTCCCCCTGGGGAAGGGGGGAGTTACAGGCTCCCTTGATCGGTGATTTCAATATTTACAATGCGCTGGCAGTGGTAGCGGCAGCCGCTTCTGCGGGTATGTCTTTTGAAGAAATCCTCGCAGCCTTCCCCTCAATTAAAGCTGTTCCTGGTCGTATGGAGCGGGTGCAGGTTGAAGGGGCTGAAGACGTGGGAGTACTGGTCGATTACGCACACACACCAGATGCCTTGCGTGCAGCATTGGCTGCGGCCCGGCCCTATTGCCGCGGCAACCTCTGGTGTGTATTTGGTTGTGGTGGAGATCGTGATACAGGTAAACGGGCTTCCATGGGGCGTATTGCCTCGGAGATGGCCGATCGTGCAATTGTGACCAGTGACAACCCCCGCAGTGAGGAGCCGCAAAGAATTATTGACGATATTCTTGAAGGTGCTGCCAGTAATATCGAAGTAGAAATTGATCGAGCGAAAGCGATCGCCCAGGCAGTCGCTGCGGCGCAGCCGGGAGATATCGTCCTGATTGCCGGCAAGGGCCATGAAAATTACCAGATTATTGGCACTGAAAAAAATCACTTCTGTGATCGTGAGCATGCTGCAGCGGCACTCAGTTTGCGTGCGGGCAAATCTGCCCAGGCTGAGGGTATGGAAGGGGAAGCTCAGTGATTAGGCCTCTGTCTCTGAAGGAATTACAGGGTCGTTTTGGCGGCGAGTTGATTAACGGTTCAGTTGATTTCTCACAGGTGTGTACCGACACCCGAAAACTTGACTCTCAAGCTCTATTTGTCGCGCTGGTGGGCGAAAACTTCGATGCACACGACTTTGTCGGTGAGCTTGATGGTCAAGTATTGGGACTGGTGGTCGATCGCGAAGTACCTAGTTGCACTCTGCCCCAGTGGCGAGTGGACGATACCACGGTAGCGCTTGGACAAATCGGCCTGTTATGTCGCGAGCAGTTTGAGGGACCCGTTATCGCTATCACTGGCTCCTGCGGCAAGACTACCGTTAAGGAAATGCTGTCGGCCATTTTTTCTCAGCGCCATACACCCTGTGTGACCAAGGGCAATTTGAATAATCAGTTCGGCCTGCCGATAACGCTTTTCGGTCTTTCCAAACAGCACGATGTGTTGATTTTGGAGATGGGTGCCAGTGGGCCTGACGATATTGGTTACCTGTGTAGTATTGGCAAGCCTTCGGTTAGTGCTGTCAACAATGTGATGCCTGCCCATGTGGAAGGGTTTGGCTCGGTGGATGCCATTGCCAAGGCGAAAGGGCAGATTTACACCGGTTTGGATATTGGCGGTACTGCGATTATCAATGCTGATGACCATTTTGCGGATTACTGGCGTGGACGTATGCCAGAAGGTGTGCACACCTTGGAAGTGGGGCTATCCAATCAATGTGCGCTTTATGCGGAAAATATTGTTCTGGATAAAACCGGTTGTGCGGCTTTCGATTTGGTTATTGAGGGAGTAACACACCGGCTTAAGTTACGACTGCTTGGTGAGCACAATGTACACAATGCCCTGGTTGCCGCCGGTTGCGCCTTTGCCACCGCTATCCCAGCTGGGGAAATCGTTAGAGGGTTGACCAATCTCAGTGGGGTATCCGGACGCTTGCACGAGCAGCTTGGGATTGCCGGGGCGACAGTTATTGATGATAGCTACAACGCTAATCCGGGCTCTGTGGGTGCAGCCATAGAATTGTTGGCACAGAGGCGAGGCAAGAAAATTTTAGTACTCGGTGATATGGGGGAGTTGGGCCCCGATGCTGAGGAAATGCATCGCGGAGTCGGTGCCCTAGCGCGCGAGCGAGGGCTTGATGCGCTGTTTACTTTTGGGCCACTGGGTACTGCCGCCAGTATGGCCTTTAGCGACGGTAGACACGAGTCTCTGCGCAATTATCGGGAGAGAGAGGCGTTGATCGCGGCTTTGACCCATGAATTGGATAACAACACCACCGTATTGGTGAAGGGTTCTCGCAGCGCCCGTATGGAACTGGTAGCGCAGGCACTGCTTGGCAATAGCAGAGGGGAGACGTAATGCTGCTTTGGCTGGCGGAATTATTACAACAACATGTGAGCACCTTCGCGGTGTTCAATTACTTAACGGTGCGTGCAATTCTGGCAGCACTGACTGCGTTGGGCATTTCCCTGATTGTGGGGCCGCGTATGATCAACTGGCTGAATCACTTGCAGGTAGGGCAGGCCATTCGTGATGATGGTCCTCAAAGCCATTTGAGCAAATCTGGTACGCCCACCATGGGCGGAACATTGATTCTCGCTTCGATTTTTGCCTCAGCGCTACTGTGGTCAGATCTGGGTAACCGCTACGTTTGGGTGACACTGTTGGTGACCTTTGTATTTGGTGCAGTCGGTTTTGTGGATGACTATAAAAAAGTTGTACACAAAAACCCACGAGGTTTGATTGCGCGCTGGAAATATTTCTGGCAGTCGATTGCTGGGCTGGGTGCGGCTATTTACCTGTATATGAGTGCGGTAAGCCCGGCGGAAACCCAGTTTTTTGTGCCTTTTTTCAAAGATGTTGCAATCAACTTGGGGCCGATAACTTTTATTTTGCTGACCTATTTCGTCGTGGTGGGGTCGAGCAATGCGGTCAACTTGACCGACGGCCTGGATGGCCTCGCCATTATGCCCACTGTGATGGTGGGTGGTGCCTTGGGAATTATTGCCTACTTGTCAGGGCATGTAGAGTTTGCCAATTACCTGCATATCCCCGCGATTGCCGGAGCTGGTGAACTTGCAGTGTTCTGTGCAGCCCTGTGCGGTGCCGGGCTTGGTTTTTTGTGGTTCAACACTTACCCGGCCCAAGTGTTTATGGGGGATGTAGGCGCTCTCGCTTTGGGCGCAGCACTGGGAATTATTGCAGTGATCACCCGGCACGAAATAGTGCTGTTTATTATGGGTGGTGTTTTTGTAATGGAAACTGTTTCCGTCATCCTGCAAGTGGCTTCATACAAGCTGACCGGCAAACGTATTTTTCGTATGGCACCACTACACCACCACTTTGAATTAAAAGGCTGGCCGGAGCCAAGAGTGATTGTTCGTTTCTGGATTATAACTGTAATCCTGGTACTGGCCGGGTTGGCAACGCTGAAACTTCGATAAAAAATGAGCCTGATCGCGACCTCTTCGCAGCAGAAAGTAGTCATTGGACTGGGCACTACCGGTAAATCGGTGGTGCGCTATCTGCTGCGTCTTGGTCACACGCCAATCGTGGTTGACAGTCGTGATCATCCACCTGGACTCGATACCTTTCGCCAGGAGTTTCCACAGGTGTCGGTGGAAACCGGTGCACTGCGCCCGGATACCCTCCTCGCGGCAAGTTTAATTATTGCCAGCCCAGGGGTCGCCTTGGCGGAACCTGTTTTGCAGCAGGCCTCTGCTCAGGGTATTCCAATAATTGGGGATATTGAACTGTTCGCTCAGGCACTTAGCAGAGAAGGCGCTACCGCAAAATTGGTGGCGATAACCGGCTCTAATGGTAAAAGCACGGTGACCACCCTGCTGGGGAAAATGGCCGAGAAAGCGGGAGTGGATGTTCGTGTCGGCGGCAACATCGGTGTGCCCGTGCTGGACTTGTTACAGGAACCGTTACCACAATTGTTTGTCCTGGAGCTTTCCAGCTTTCAGCTTGAGACGACTTATTCATTAGCTCCGACTGTGGCGACCATTTTGAATATGAGCGCGGACCATATGGACCGCTATGCGAGCATGGTGGAATATCATCGGGCTAAGCAGCGGGTATATCGTGGTGCGGAACAGTTTGTGATCAACCGCGCAGACCCCTTGACTCAGGGCCCCTTGTCAAGGGAGAGGCGCGAGTGGAGCTTTGGCCTGGACCAACCTGACCTTAAGCAGTTTGGTATTCGCATCATCGACGGGCAGAACTGGCTGGCACAGGGCGGAGAAGCCCTGATGCCAGTTGGTGAACTGGCTATGGTTGGTCGGCACAATGTAGCCAATGCCCTGGCGGCACTCGCTTTGGGCAATGCGGTAGGGTTGCCCATGGGTGCGATGCTGGAAATGCTACACACCTTTATGGGGTTGCCCCACCGCTGTGAACGGGTTGCCGATCTCGATGGAGTTACTTACGTAAATGATTCCAAGGGCACGAATGTTGGTGCAACCCAGGCAGCCTTGGGTGGGTTGGCAACAGATACCCGCAAAATTGTGCTGATCGCAGGAGGCGATGGTAAGGGTGCGGACTTTTCGCAATTGGGAAGTAGTGCCCATACGTTGCGTGCAGTGGTTTCTATCGGTGTTGATGGCGACAGGATAGCACAAGTCTTTTTGGGTAAGTGTGAAATCCGCCGGGCGGAGTCAATGACAGATGCCGTAGTCGAAGCGCGTAAATTGGCACATAGTGGGGATTATGTTTTGTTATCGCCAGCCTGTGCCAGTTTTGATATGTATCGAAATTTTGAAGCGCGTGGCGATGACTTCCGCGATGCAGTAGCCGCACTCTGCAAGCGCTGTGGGGGTGTCGGGTGAGTGAACTTCCTGTGCTGTCCCACCGCCGGGATCTTCTTGATAGTTTATTACCTTTCAGTGTACTGACTCTGGTCAGTATTGGTGTGGTGATGGTGGCCTCCGCCTCAATCGCTTTTGCCACCGATGTTTATGCTGATCCCTGGTACTTCCTAAAACGACACTTGGCATTCCTGGCCATTGGTGGTGTGGCGGCATTGATAGTCAGCCAGATTCCACTGGCAATTTGGTCGCGCTTGTCCTGGCCGCTGTTGCTGTTTTCTTGTTTGCTGTTGGTTGTTGTATTGGTTCCGGGCGTTGGACGCGAGGTAAATGGTAGTCGTCGTTGGCTGGTATTTGCGGGAATTACCATTCAGCCCGCAGAAGTGGCCAAGTTTTGCATGCTAGTATTTTTTGCCAGCTTTTTAACCCGCCGTAATAAGCAGCTGCACCACTGGAGCAGCTTTATGGTGCCGGTGATCATTTTAGGTATTGTCGCATTGCTACTGCTGTTGCAGCCGGATTTTGGTTCAGTAGTTGTGTTGTCCGGTACAGTACTTGCGATGGTCTTCCTGGGTGGTGCGCGCTTGCCTCACACTTTCCTTTTGGTTTTGGTGGCGGCCTGCGGACTCGCATTGATAGCACTGATGAGCCCCTACCGGCTGCAACGATTGTTGACATTTCTGGACCCCTGGGGGGATCAGTTTGCCAGTGGCTACCAGCTTACTCAGTCATTGATTGCTTTTGGTCGTGGTGAGTGGTTTGGTGTGGGCCTGGGTAATAGTGTGCAAAAGTTATTTTATTTGCCTGAAGCACACACGGACTTTATTTTCGCCATTCTTGCTGAAGAGTGGGGCATGTTGGGCGGCTTGGCAGTGGTCGGTTTATTTGTCGCGCTGACTTATTCACTGTTGAACTTGGTGCGTGAAGCATTGGCGCAACAGAAATTCTTTGCCGCGCTATTGGCATTTGGTATGGCAGTGCAGTTGGCAGGGCAAGCTTTTGTGAATATGGGCGTGGCTTCAGGCTTGCTACCAACCAAAGGGCTGACCCTGCCATTTGTCAGCTCAGGAGGGAGTAGTTTGATCATCTGCTGCGCCTTGCTGGGCTTGGCACTGAGGATTCGAAATGAGTTGCGTGAGCAAAAGCATGACAATAATAAAAATCTAGGCCTGTTTGGTCATATACCACTATTTAGCTCGAGACACACCAGCAGGCCAATGACCAATGGGGAGGCAGTTTAATGTCCCATGGCAAAAAAGCATTTGCCGGCAAGAAATTTTTAGTCATGGCTGGCGGCACTGGAGGGCATGTTTTCCCAGCGCTGGCGGTAGCGCAGGCTTTACAGGAGCGGGGTGCCACTGTCGAGTGGTTGGGTACCCGACGTGGAATTGAAGCGCGCTTGATTCCCGCAGCTAATATCCCATTGCACTTTATACGGGTGGAAGGAGTGCGTGGTAAGGGCAAGTTGGCCGTGCTCAAGGCACCTCTGCAGATTATGCGTGCTGTGGCTCAGGCGCGAACGGTTGTCAAAAAGGTACAGCCGGATGCGGTGCTTGGTTTTGGTGGTTTTGCAACGGGTCCTGGTGGTGTAGCGGCGCGTCTCAATGGAATTCCACTGATTATTCATGAGCAAAATGCCGTTGCCGGTACTACTAATCGCTTGCTTTCTCGAATTGCCAACAAGGTACTCGAGGCATTTCCCAGTGGGCTACCGGGAGCTGTGCAGGTCGGTAATCCGGTGCGCAATGAAATTGCCCGGCTGCCTGAGCCTCAGTTGCGTATTGGTGTCGAATCGCAATTACGCCTGCTGGTCCTCGGTGGCAGTCTTGGTGCCGTGGCAATTAATGAGCTGGTGCCAAAAGCTATTGCGCGACTGCCCGCTTCCCTGCATCCGCAGGTGGTGCACCAGGCGGGTGAACGTCACTTGGAACTTGCTAAAGAGGCCTATCTTTCGGCAGGCGTGAAAGCAGAGGTTGTGCCTTTTATTAAAGATATGGCGGAGGCTTACCGTTCTGCGGATTTAATTATTTGCCGCGCAGGGGCCTTGACGGTTTCTGAAATTGCTGCTGCTGGTGTCGGTGCGATTATGGTGCCATACCCGTTTGCGATTGATGATCACCAGACTCGCAATGGGGAATGGCTGCAAAGTGCGGGCGGTGCTGTTGTGATTCAACAGAATGCCATTGATGCAGAAAAATTGTCTGCGCTGCTGCAGCAATTGTTTTCTGATCCACAGCAATTATTGCAGATGGCTGAGGCCGCACGGCGAGTGGCAAAAATTGATGCGACTGAGCAGGTGGTTTCCGCCTGTGGTGAAGAACTGGCGTTGGCCAGGTAACAGATAATAAGTGGGCGAAGGTTAAAAGAATGTCTTTTGAGCGTACAAACGCGGATAAAAATTACGCTGTACCGGCTATGCGCCGTATTCGTCGCATCCACTTTATTGGTGTTGGCGGTGCTGGTATGAGTGGTATCGCAGAGGTATTGCAGAACCAGGGCTATGAGGTATCTGGGTCCGATCTACGTGAATCATCCGTGACAGACAGGCTGCGCAAGCTCGGTGTAAAAGTTCAGATAGGGCACAGTGAAGATAATATCCAGGGTGTGGACGTTGTGGTGAATTCCTCAGCGGTACACGATGATAACCCTGAATTGATTGCTGCCCACGCCAAGCGTATTCCGGTTGTGCGTCGTGCAGAGATGCTTGGTGAACTGATGCGCTATCGCTATGGCATCGCCGTGGCGGGTACCCATGGTAAGACCACCACGACGAGTTTAATCGCCTCCATTTTTGCGGCAGATAAAAAGGACCCGACGTTTGTGATTGGAGGCCTGGTTAATGCCACCGGTGCCAATGCGGCGCTTGGTGAGAGTCGCTACCTGATCGCTGAGGCGGATGAGAGCGATGCTTCGTTTATTCACCTGCAACCGATGGTGACAGTGATTACCAATATCGATGCAGACCATATGGAAACTTACGGCGGCGACTTCGAGAAGGTGAAGCAGATCTTTATCGATTTTGTCCATAACCTGCCATTTTATGGTCTTGCTGTGGCTTGTGGTGATGATGCCAACGTGCAGGAAGTGATTCCGAAGTTTTCCCGGCCGGTTCTGACTTATGGATTTACTGAGGGCAATGACTTCCGCATCGTCGAAGTAAATCAGGAACCATTGCGCAGCCACTTTACCGTACAGCGCCCTGCTGGTGATCTGCTGAGAGTCTCGGTAAATACTCCCGGCATCCACAATGTCCTTAATGCTACGGCAGCGATTGCCGTGGCTACAGATGAGGGAGTTAGTGATGAGGCGATTCGCAAAGGCTTGGAAGGCTTCCAGGGAGTAGGCCGCCGCTTCCAGATTTATGGAAATTTCTCAATTAGTGACGACGGTAGCGCAGAAAAAGTGATGCTGGTGGACGATTATGGCCACCATCCACGGGAAGTAGCCGCAACAGTTAAAACTGTGCGGGATGGCTGGCCCGATCGGCGGCTGGTTATGATTTACCAGCCGCATCGCTATACACGTACCCGGGACCTGTTTGAAGATTTTGTTCAGGTTCTATCCGAGGTGGATAAATTAATTTTGTTGGATGTATATAGCGCGGGTGAATCACCCATTGCCGGTGCCGATGGTCGGACTTTGGCGCGCAGTCTGCGCAATCGCGGCCAGGTTGACCCGATCTTTGTAGAAACTATCGAGCAGGTGCCGCCGGTGTTGGCTGATTTACTCGAGCCGGGCGATGTGGTTTTAACCCAGGGTGCCGGAAATGTAGGCGCCCTTTCCCTGCAGCTGGCTCAATGGCGTCTGGGTGAGAAAACTTCCGAGGCATGATGAAAAGTGAAGTCCTCGGGAAAGAAGCCAGCGCGTAACAAAGGCAAGCAGGTTCGCGGAGCCAGGCCCCGAGGGGCTGAGAATAATGTGCGCACCATTAACTGGCGGCCCTGGCTGTTGCTGTTAATGTTTACAGGCTTGTCTGTCGGGTTAATGAGCGGTGGTTATTGGTTGTGGCAGCGCCTTCCGGCCATTCAGCTAAGTAAAGTGGACGCTCTGGAGCAGGTGCAGGTCCGCGGTACTTTTAACGCGGTGACCGAGCAACAGCTAAAAGAAATACTGCTGCCCTATTTACAGGCTGGTTTTTTTTCTGCGGATATTCGCACGATGCGCTCGGCGCTGATGGCTAATCCATGGATTACCTCGGTGTCGATCAGCCGGCGTTGGCCCAGAGGTGTTGTGGTAGAGGTGGTGGAAGCTCAGCCCCTTGCTGTCTGGGGTGCAGACCGTTTGTTGGTAACCAGTGGCGCACTGTTACCACGACCGACACATATGCGAGTGGATGCATTGCCCGAGCTTGCCGGAGACGAAGAACTGGTGGGGCAGATTATTTCACAGTACCAGGCGCTTGCGGGGCTGTTGACCACACGGGATATGGAAGTAAAGCGCTTGTCATTTGATGACCTTGGCGGCTGGCGTCTGGAGTTGGTGTCGGGTATTGAATTAAAACTCGGACATGATGCATTGCTGGAGCGTGTCAATCGCTTTCTGTTCCTGAGTCGCGGGTTGCTTGCACCGCACTTAGAGAAGGTGGCAGGAGTGGATACCCGCTACGGTAATGCGATAGCGGTTCAGTGGAAGAACGAACAAGAGTAAACAGGGAGGCAGCGAGAGCTGCTGTAGAAAATAAAGTTTAAAAGCGAAGGTTGTGCCCCGATTAGATTACTGAAAAAGGTCTGGGGCAAGACCAAGCGAGGTTGGAACAAAAATGACACAAGTATCCGATCAGCGGATGATTGTAGGACTGGATATTGGTACCTCCAAGGTGGTCGCCATTGTTGGCGAAACATCTGGCGATGGAGAACTCAATATTGTCGGGATAGGCTCTCACCGCTCTACAGGTATGAAAAAAGGTGTGGTAGTTAATATTGAGTCTACAGTGCAATCCATTCAGCGCGCGGTGGAAGAAGCAGAGCTGATGGCCGGTTGTGAGATTCACTCAGTATATGCCGGGATTGCGGGCAGCCATATTCGCAGCCTCAACTCACATGGCATCGTTGCCATTAAAGATCGGGAAGTAACCAAGCAGGATCTTGATCGGGTAATAGATGCGGCACGTGCGGTTGCTATTCCGGCGGACCAAAAGATTTTACACACCTTGCCGCAGGAGTACCTGATTGATAATCAGGAGGGCGTGAAAGAGCCGATGGGAATGTCCGGTGTGCGGCTGGAGGCAAAGGTGCACCTGGTCAGTGGTGCGGTCAATGCAGCGCAGAATATTGAAAAATGTATTCGTCGCTGCGGCCTGGAGGTTGAGGATGTCATTCTTGAGCAACTGGCCTCCAGTTATGCGGTGCTGACGGAGGATGAAAAAGAGTTGGGGGTGTGCATGGTAGATATTGGTGGGGGCACCACTGATATTGCCGTATTTACCGGCGGTTCGATTCGTCATACTGGTGTGATTCCTATTGCAGGAGATCAGGTGACGAATGATATCGCTATGGCGCTGCGTACACCCACTCCCCACGCGGAAGACCTGAAAATAAAGTATGCCTGTGCGCTGGCAAAGCTTGCGCGGGAAGGCGAAACCATTAAGGTGCCGAGTGTGGGAGACCGGGCACCGCGAGATCTGTCCCGACAAGCACTGGCGGAAGTGGTAGAGCCGCGCTATGACGAACTTTTTACTCTGGTTCAAGCGGAACTGCGTCGCAGCGGTTTTGAAGACTTGTGCGCAGCGGGTGTGGTTTTAACCGGGGGCTCGTCAAAAATGGAAGGTGCGGTTGAACTGGCTGAGGAAATTTTCCATATGCCGGTACGACTCGCGGTACCGCAAGGAATTGCCGGATTGACCGATATTGTGAGCAATCCGATTTACTCCACCGGAGTTGGATTATTGATGTATGCGATGCAGCAGGAAGAAGCTGGTGAGGGCAATATGCAGCCCACGCGTAACGATAATCCGTGGTGGGATAAAGTAAAGCACTGGTTTCGCGGAAATTTGTAATAGCGTGCAACCAGAATGAGCCGTCCTATAAAGGATTTTTTTTAGGCGTGGCTGTAAAATTCGACATGAGCAAGAAAGGGGAACAGCGATGTTCGAGCTAGTTGATAGCGTACAGGATAAACCTGTCATCAAGGTAATAGGGGTCGGCGGCGGCGGCGGCAATGCTGTAAAGCATATGATGGCCAACGACGTGGAGGGCGTAGACTTTATCTGCGCAAACACCGACGCTCAGGCACTGAAAGATATTCAGGCACAAACCATCCTGCAGCTTGGTAACACCATTACTCGTGGCCTGGGTGCCGGAGCCAATCCCGATATTGGCCGTCAGTCAGCACTGGAAGATCGCGATCGCATCGCCGAGGTACTAACAGGTGCTGATATGGTATTTATCACCGCGGGTATGGGCGGCGGTACTGGTACTGGCGGTGCACCGATTGTTGCTGAAATTGCCAAGGAACTTGGAATTCTCACCGTCGCAGTTGTTACCCGTCCATTTAAGATCGAAGGGCGTAAACGTACCGTGGTGGCCGAAGAGGGTATCCTTGAGCTGCGCGATAAAGTCGACTCACTGATTACTATCCCTAATGATCGCCTGTTGGAAGTGCTCGGCAGCAAGATCACAATGAAGTCCGCCTACAAAGAGGCTGACAATGTGCTGCTGGGTGCGGTCCAGGGTATTGCTGATCTGATGATTCGCCCCGGCATTATGAATGTGGACTTTGCCGATGTGCGCACTGTTATGTCTGAAATGGGCATGGCAATGATGGGCTCCGGTTCTGCTGTTGGTGAGAACCGCGCACGTGAGGCAGCAGAGAAAGCAGTACGCAGCCCTCTGCTGGATAATGTCAACCTGTCCGGTGCTCGCGGTATCCTGGTGAACATTATTACCGGCAGTGAAGAGGCCGGCTGCCAGGAGCTGACCCTGGGTGAATACTCAGAAGTTGGTGAGATCGTTCAGGAGATCGCCTCTGATGAAGCTACTGTGGTAATCGGCACTGCGGTGGATGATAAGCTTGGTGACGAGATGCGCGTGACTGTAGTGGCGGCAGGTTTGGGGGAAGGCGTTTCATCGGCTCGCCCGGCCAAGGTGGTGGATAATACCCGTCGCGTGGATACCCGTGAGGTACGCGAGCCCCGTGAAACCCGTGATATGCGTGAAAGTCGCGGCGCAGCAGGCTTGGCGTCCCGCGAGCCCGCCGAGACACACCCACGTGCGGATGTTGAACGTCCGAAGCGCCCCGCGCCGGCATTAAACCCGGCCGATGCGGATATGGAATATCTGGATATCCCGGCATTCCTTCGCCGTCAGGCGGATTAAGCATCGACACCGCAGAGGCAGTACACCGCTCATGTCCGCCCGATTCCAGGATCGGGTGTCGCCTCTGTGGTGCGGCTTATTTTGGGCGATTGCCTGATCGCTACGTGAAAGTTTTTCTGAAGGCAGGAGCTCTTCTGGCGAGCTTCCAGACCCTCTGGTCGAACAAAATTAGATAATTAACAATTTTTTACAGTGCTCCCGGAGTCCGAGATCTTAGAATGCTGTCTTAGCGACTGAGGTGTGGCGCTCCAATCTTTGCTTGAACTATCCTCAAAGGTAGGTGGCGGTGTGTTGAGGTGACCACTCGCCCATAATTGGTATTGGCGTCGCAATTGTGTTAGTATCGCCGGCTTGCTGCGCATTATGCGTAGGCCACCGACTGGGAAAAGATAGTTTCATGATCAAACAGCGCACGCTTAAAAATGCTATTCGCGCCACTGGCGTAGGTCTGCACACTGGCAAAAAGGTCGTTCTGACCCTTAAGCCGGCGCCCGTAGACACCGGCATCGTGTTCCGGAGAACCGACTTGGACCCGGTGGTTGAAATTGAGGCCCGTGCAGAAAATGTAGGGGATACCCTGCTTTCCACTACCTTGGTCAAGGGTGATGTACGTATCGCTACCGTAGAGCACCTGCTCTCGGCTATGGCCGGACTCGGCATTGACAATGCAATCGTCGAGCTGTCTGCCCAGGAAGTGCCGATTATGGACGGCAGCGCAGGCCCATTTGTATTCCTGATTCAATCCGCAGGCATCCAGGAGCAGTCTGCTCCCAAGAAATTCTTGCGTATTAAGAAGCCGATAACGGTAGAGGAGGGCGACAAGGTTGCCAGTTTCCTGCCATTCAATGGCTTCAAGGTATCTTTCACGATCGATTTTGATCATCCGGTATTTCAGGGGCGGAACCTGACCTCCTCTGTGGACTTTTCCAGTACCTCTTTCGTTAAAGAGGTAAGCCGGGCACGCACCTTTGGCTTTATGCATGAGATTGAATATCTGCGTTCCAAAGGTTTGGTGCAGGGCGGATCAGTGGATAATGCCATAGTGATCGACCAGTACCGTATTTTGAACGAAGGTGGATTACGATACGAAGACGAATTTGTGAAGCACAAAATTCTTGACGCTATCGGTGATCTTTATCTGCTGGGTACCAGCCTGATTGGTGAATTCAAAGCTTTTAAATCTGGCCATGCATTGAACAATAAATCCCTGCGTCACCTGATGAAGCAGAAAGACGCTTGGGAAATGGTGACCTTTGAAGGCGAGCAGGAGGCACCGATCTCCTATATTAAGCCGATACTGGCAGTTTGATCCTCTCGCAAGAAGCCGGCATCATATTGCCGGCTTTTTTGTGTGTCTAATTCACAGAGAAGTCAGCGATAATTCTGGTACCCTTAGGGTAATCGGGTTTGCCAGGTAATTCGTGTGAGGTCTAACGTTGAAGTAACGTCTCATATCAGTGGCAATTAAAATTACAATATGTCGAACCTCTCCCACTTGTTATGAAAATAATCCTGGTCAATGAGCGCGGTGCAACCCGCAGCTTCAATTTTGGCGGCCTGAGTAAGGCGCTGTTGAGCCTGTGCCTGCTCGGCCTTCCAGTGGGTGCATTTTTGCTCGGCGCCAATTTGCCAGTAGCCAAAACTGACCTGTTCGATGCGCGTACTGCCAAGGCGTGGGAGCGTGCCCTGCGCAAGCAGCAGGAGGAGATTGAAGGCGCCGACCAGGAAGCCCGCGAACAGTTGGCAGCCCTGACAGTGAAACTGGCTGAGCTGCAGGCCCGCCTTACCCGTCTCGACGCCCTTGGTGAGCGGCTTACAGCTGCAGCAAATCTCGATGAGGGAGAGTTTGAGTTCAATACCGCTCCCGCAATAGGTGGGCCCGAAGATCCGGGAATTGCTGGCGCCACTGAGCTGCCGTACACCCCTCCTGAATTTCTCGATGTAATTGGCAATTTGTCCCATCAGATAGACGACCGCCAGATGCAGCTCAGCACACTTGAGTCTCTAATGGCGAACCTCAAGCTTGAAGACGAACAGTTTATCGCCGGGCGCCCGATTACCAAGGGGTGGATGTCATCTCGGTATGGATATCGTACCGACCCATTCACTGGGCGCCGTACCTGGCACAAGGGTGTCGATTTTGCGGGAAAAATGGGCTCTGATGTGGTTTCCGTCGCCGCAGGCGTGGTGACCTGGGCCGATGAGCGCCACGGTTATGGCCAGTTGGTAGAAATCAATCATGGCAACGGTTATTCCACCCGCTACGGACACAACAGCGAACTTAAAGTTGGCCTTGGTGATGTCGTTAAAAAGGGGCAGGTCATTGCCGAGATGGGCTCCAGTGGCCGCTCCACAGGGCCCCATGTTCACTTCGAAATCTTCAAAAATAATCGCACGGTCGACCCGGCCACCTATATCCGCCGCACAGGCAGATAACAACTATTCTTCCTTTACGCGTAATTGCCGGTAGCTTTGCATAAGAGTTGCCAGCAGTTGCGCCTTCCTGTTTACTTGCACCCCTCGCATAAAGGAGTGTCGGTGCAGCAATCTGCCCAGTATTGGCGCCGACAGCGCAAATAAGATAAGTGGTTTCTAGATAATGATTGGCAAACTGATTAAATCGGTCTTTGGTTCAAAAAATGACCGCGAGCTGAAGCGCATGCGACGCGTCGTGGAGAAGGTCAATGCTCTGGAGGAGGATTTCCAGAAGCTGGATGACGCAGGTCTTCGCGCCAAAACAGATGAGTTTAAAAAGCGTATAGCGGATGGGGAAACACTGGATCAGCTACTGCCGGAAGCTTTCGCCGCAGTGCGCGAGGCTGGCCGCCGCGCTTTAGGGATGCGTCACTTTGATGTTCAGTTGATCGGTGGTATGACACTGCATGAAGGCCGAATTGCAGAAATGCGCACCGGTGAAGGTAAAACTCTGGTGGCGACCCTGCCTGCCTACTTAAACGCCCTGGAAAGTAAGGGTGTACATATTGTTACAGTAAACGATTATCTGGCATCCCGGGATGCTAACTGGATGCGCCCGGTCTATGAATTTCTCGGGTTGAGTGTGGGGGTTATTGTTTCCCAGCAGCACCCTGATGACAAGAAGGCAGCCTATCAAGCTGATATTACTTACGGCACCAATAACGAATTTGGCTTCGATTACTTGCGCGACAATATGGTGTTACGTAAGGAAGACCGTACCCAGCGCCCACAGAATTTCGCCATTGTCGATGAGGTGGATTCCATCCTGATCGATGAAGCGCGCACGCCGCTGATTATTTCTGGTGCTGCCGAGGACTCCTCACACCTGTACCTGGCAATGAACAAGCTGGTGCCTCAGCTGGAGCGCGCCGAAGAGGGTGGTGAGGGTCACTACACTGTAGACGAGAAAACCCGTCAGGTAGAGCTGACCGAGCAGGGACACCAGCTGATTGAAGAGTTGCTGTCCCGTAGCGGCCTGATGAAGGGCGATCAATCTTTATATGCGCCGGGTAACCTGGGCCTGTTGCACCACGTACACGCCGCTCTGCGCGCTCACGTGTTGTTCAATAAAGATGTGGATTACATCGTACAGAATGGCCAGGTTGTGTTGATTGATGAACACACCGGCCGCACCATGCCGGGCCGCCGCCTCTCCGAGGGGCTGCATCAGGCCCTGGAAGCCAAAGAGAATGTTCAGATCCAGAGTGAAAGTCAGACTCTGGCCTCCACAACTTTCCAGAATCTGTTCCGCTTTTATCCGAAGCTTTCCGGTATGACTGGAACTGCCGATACAGAAGCCTTCGAATTCCAGCAAATTTATGGCCTGGATGTCGTGGTAATTCCGACCAATCAGAGTATTCAGCGAGAAGACCTCAACGACCTGGTCTACCTGAGTAAAGAAGAGAAGATGGAAGCCATTATTGAGGATGTGAGGCACTGCCGAGAGAAGCAGGCGCCAATCCTTGTGGGTACCGCCTCCATTGAGACCTCTGAAGAGATGTCCCGCATGCTGCAAAAGGCCGGCATCCAACACCAGGTACTGAACGCCAAATACCATGAGCGCGAAGCGCAGATTATTGCCCAGGCGGGGCGCCCCGGTGCGGTTACGATTGCTACCAATATGGCTGGCCGTGGTACGGATATTGTTCTTGGTGGTAACTGGGAGGCGGAAGCCACAGAACTCAGTCAGGAGAAGGGCCGCGAGCTTGCAGAGGCTGAGCTCGCCAAGGTGAAAGAAGATTGGCAGAAGCGCCACGATCAGGTGATCAATGCCGGCGGTCTGCATATTATCGGTACAGAGCGTCACGAATCCCGCCGTATCGACAACCAGCTGCGCGGGCGCGCAGGTCGCCAGGGTGACCCTGGCATGACCCGCTTTTACCTGTCCCTTGAAGACAACCTAATGCGTATTTTTGCCTCTGACCGGGTGAAAAACTTTATGCAAATGTTGGGTATGGAGCGCGGTGAGGCCATTGAGCACCGTATGGTTTCCAATGCCATCGAGAAAGCCCAGCGCCGTGTAGAAGGGCGTAACTTCGATATTCGCAAACAGTTGCTGGAGTATGATGATGTAGCCAATGACCAGCGCCAGGTGATCTACAGTCAGCGCAACGAGTTGCTGGAAGCGGACAAGATCAGCGATACCATTACCGCAATTCGCGAAGATGTGGTCAATGAAATTATCTCCGCTTCAGTACCGCCGCAGAGTGTGGAAGAGCAGTGGGATATCCCTGCGCTGGAGCAGCAGATAGCCGGTGAGCTGGGTATCGAGCTGCCAGTGCAAAAGTGGCTGGATGAAGACCGCACCCTGCATGAAGAGAGCCTGCGAGAGAAGGTTGTTACCGAGGCGCAGGAAGCCTATGCGGGCAAGGTGGCACGTATCAGCGAGTCCTCTGGGGATGCCAACCTGATGCCGACCGTTGAGCGCCAGATTATGCTGCAGGTATTGGATCAGCTGTGGAAGGAGCACCTTTCCAGCATGGACCACCTGAGAGCCGGCATCGGCCTGCGCGCATACGCGAATAAGAACCCCAAGCAGGAGTTCAAGCGCGAATCTTTCCACTTGTTCCAAAGTATGCTGGAAAACCTCAAGCATGAGGTGATACGTATCCTTGCTCACGTGGAGCCGATGACCCGTGAGCAAATGGATGAGTTAGAGGAGCGCCGCCTGGAGGAGCAACGCAAGCAGCAGCTGGATCTGCAGCACGCGGAGGCTTCAGCCCTGCCTGCGGGTGAGCCACAGCAGCAGGCGGCTCCAGTACCCGAGCGCCGCGGACCAAAAGTAGGCCGCAACGACCCCTGTCCCTGTGGTTCCGGTAAGAAGTACAAGCAGTGCCACGGCAAGCTCGCGTCCTCGCCCCAGAGCTAACAAGCCGTAATTGCTTTACATTGTGTGCAAATACCCCACCCTGCGTGGGGTATTTTTTTATGCATATTTCAAAATATTATGCGGATAGAGGGTTTCAGGCCGCATTAAGTGCGGATTCTTCTTGCCTCATTCTCAATAGGCTTTAATAATGACGCCTTTTCTCCCATAACCGAACATGGTTGCTACAAGTTCCATATTCGCCCAAAACCCGAAAAAGAGTCGCCCGAAAGCGTTTTAGATATGCCTGAATCACAACTTCCCCCGGTAAAAGGGGTTCGCCTTGCCAGTGTGCCCGCCAGAATTAAGGATTGGCAGCGCGACGATTTACTTTTGGTGGAGATTGCCGAGGGGGCATCTGTGTCCGCCACCTTTACGCAAAACACTTTTTGTGCGGCGCCAGTGGTGGTGGCCCGCGAACATATCCACAGCGGGGAGATTCGGGCACTGTTGGTAAATGCCGGCAATGCCAATGCCGCCACCGGGGCCAGGGGGCTCAGCGACACCAGGGCATGTTGTGAGGCGGTAGCCCAGGTCATGCAGATTCGCTCTGAGCAGGTACTGCCCTTTAGTACTGGCGTGATTGGTGAGCACCTGCCGCTGCAGCGTTTACTGGATGGTATTCCAAAGGCTGCCAGACAGTTATCCGACGATGGTTGGGATCAGGCGGCCAAGGCCATTATGACCACGGACACCCGGGCTAAAACGGCGAGCCGCACTCTACAAATTGCCGGGGAAGAGATCACTATTGTCGGCATTGCCAAAGGTTCCGGCATGATTCAGCCGAATATGGCGACCATGCTCGCCTATGTCGCTACCGATGCGACTGTGGCTCAGCCTCTGCTTAATGCCATGGTGAAGGAAGCTGTCAGTGCCTCTTTTAACCGGGTGAGTGTGGACGGAGATACCTCAACCAATGATGCCTGTGTGCTGATAGCTACGGGCACAGCGGATTGTGAGATAAAAAGTCGCAGTGACCAGGGTTATGCAGAGTTAATGGCGGCAATTACCCAGCTCCATATCGAGCTCGCCCAGGCGGTTGTCAAAGATGGGGAGGGTGCAACCAAGTTTGTAACCGTGCAGGTCGAGGGAGCCCTGAGCAGTGAAGAGGCACTGAGAGTTGCTTTCGAAGTGGGGGAATCGCCACTGGTAAAAACCGCACTCTACGCCTCAGATCCAAACTGGGGTCGCCTGGTGATGGCCATTGGCAATGCGATACCGGAAAACCTGGATACCGAAAAAGTCGATATTTACCTGGATCGGGTGAAAGTGGTGGAGGCCGGAGGCCGTGCCGCGGACTATAGGGAAGAGCAGGGCGAGCAAGTATTCACTCAGCCTGAATTTACCATCCGCATAGCGCTTGGCCGTGGTGACTGCTGTGAACATATCTGGACCTGTGACTTCTCCCATGAGTATGTCACCATCAACGCCGAATATCGTACTTGAGGAACTGTAGTGGCCAGTGTTGTACATGTTGCCGTGGGTGTTGTGTGTCGGGATGATGGCAAAATCCTGATCGCCCGCCGACCGGACCACCTACATATGGGGGGGCGCTGGGAGTTTCCCGGTGGAAAAGTGGAATCGGGGGAAAGCGTTCAACAGGCGCTGTCCCGCGAGCTGCTGGAGGAGGTGGCCATTGAGGCCACAGATTTGAAACCCCTCGTAGAAATTCGCCATGAATATCCGGAAAAGACAGTGTTACTGGACACTTGGCAGGTCACAGCCTTTTCAGGCGAGGCCGAAGGCCGGGAAGGTCAGGAGACTGCCTGGGTGGCCGTTGATGAGCTGGATCATTACCAGTTTCCCGATGCCAACCAGGCGATTATTGAGGCGATCAAAGCCGCTGAATTTTCAGATTAGTGTCAGTGGCGGCGATGCTTAGTTGGGTCCAGGTCATCACTCAGCAGATCATCATACGCAGACTCGCCCGGAATCTTGTGTCCCTCACTGGCCCACTCCCCCAGATCAATCAGCTTGCAGCGCTCACTGCAGAAGGGCTTGAAGGGAAACTTGTCGCTCCACTCGATCGGCTTTTTACAAGTGGGACAGTTTAAGGTTGGGGCTTCTTTGCTCTTGGACATAGAGATTTAAGGTTTCGCTAATTCGATAAAAAGTTTGTGTGCTGGCCTCGCAGAGGCAGTGAATCAATGCTGAAGGCGTGAATGGCGGGCAGACTCCACCAGTTGCAAATACTGCTGGTGAAGTGTTTCCACTTGAGCGCGCAACTCCGGCAAACCGGCTGAATTGTCCAGCACATCGTCGGCCTTTTCCAGCCGTGCCTGCCGCTTGAGTTGTGCCGCCATAATTTTGCGAATCTGCGCTTTGTGGTTCTCATCCCTGGCGCAGGCCCGCTCTAACTGCAGCTGTTCTGGCAGATCTACCACACAAATCCGATCCACCAGCTGGTACTGGCCGGATTCGATCAGCAGTGGCGACTCCAGTATCGCATAGGGGCCGGAACTCTGTTCCAGGGCAGCAAGAATTTCCTCGCGTATCAATGGGTGCAGCAAAGTCTCCAGCCAGGCTCGCTCCACGGGGTCGTCAAAGACCAGGACGCGTAATTTAGCCCTGTCCAACTCACCATTTTCCAGTAGCACCCCTGCACCAAAATGTTGGGCAATTTGCTCTAGCGCCGGCTTACCTGGCTGTACTACCACCCGGGCCGCCCAATCCGCATCTACCACATGGATGCCCAGCTTGCGAAAGCACTCTGCGGCGGCCGACTTGCCACTGCCAATGCCACCGGTTAAGCCTACTCGGAACAATGTGTGATCTCCCTGAGCTGAAAACTTGGAGGCAAAAAAAAAGAAACCCGGCCATCGCGGGTCGGGTTTATATTAATTCACTTGCAATGCAAGAGCTAACTTAGTGGATATTGTCAGCTGGTGAGTCCCGAGAAGGTAAGATACCAGTGCACAATTTTTTCCCCCCATAACATGGCGATCCAGCCAGCTCCGGCCAGGTAGGGGCCAAAGGCAATCGGCAGGCGGCGATCGCGCCCTGCCAGCAGGCTCCAGCTGATTCCGGCAATGGCGCCCACAGCAGCTGACAGGAGAATTACCAGCGGCAGCATCTGCCAGCCAAACCAGGCCCCGATGGCTGCGAGGATCTTAAAATCTCCAGCCCCCATGCCATCTTTGCCGGTGACCAGTTTGAAAATATGGAATACCAACCACAGCGACAGGTAACCGCCTATTGCGCCGATGACTGCATCCTGTAACGGAGCAAAAATGCCCCACAAATTGATAAATAGCCCAGCCCAGAGCAGGGGCAGAGTAAGGTTGTCTGGAAGAAGCTGCTTGTCAAAATCGATACCGGTAAGGGCGATTAAAACCCAGGTAAATACACAGCCCGCCAGGGCTTGCCAGCTAAGGCCCAGCTGCCATACGACTACGGCAGTGAGAATACCTGTAACTAACTCCACCAGTGGGTAGCGCTTGGAAATAGCAGTGCCGCAGGTGCCGCATTTACCGCGCAACAGCAGGTAGCTGATTACCGGAATATTCTGCCAGGGTTTGATTTCGGTTTGGCACTCGGGGCAGTGGGAGTGGGGCAATACCAGGTTGAAAGGTTTATCTAGCTCCACTCGCTCCGCACTGCCAGGCTTTGTACCGAAGTAACTGTAAAAATCCCGCTTGTATTCCCGCTCCATCATCACTGGCAGGCGCAGGATTACGACATTCAGAAAGCTGCCTATCAGGAGGCCTAAAATAAAAGCGCTGCTTATAAGCAGCGCAGGGTATAAGGATAGGGTTTCGAGCATTTTGGTTCGTTCTTATACAACTTGACCCAACTGGAAGATGGGAAGATACATGGCAATCATCAAACCGCCAACCAGAATACCCAATACCGCCATAATCATCGGCTCCAACAGGGTTGTGAGGTTATCCACCATATTGTCGACGGCCTCCTCGTAAAAGTCGGCGGCCTTTCCCAGCATCTCATCCAGAGCACCGGATTCCTCACCGATGGCCGCCATCTGCACCAGCATGGTTGGGTAAAGGCCGGAGGAGCGCAATGCGGCATTGAGGGGGATACCGGTAGCTACTGAGTCTCGAATCTTAAGAGTCGCTTCTTCGTACAGGCTATTGCCGGTGGCACCGGCCACAGATTTGAGCGCATCAATCAGTGGAACACCGGCAGCGAAGGTGGTGGATAGGGTGCGTGCAAACCGCGCAGAAATGGAATTGTAGGTGATCATTCCCAATATGGGTAACTTTAGTATCAGGCGATCAAAGAACTCTGCCACCTTCTTGTTGCGCTTCTTAGCCTCAATCGTACCGCCAACTCCAATAACAACGGCAAGCAGTGCAAAGAACCAATTGGCCTGCATCCACTCCGACATGCCCACCACCAGTTGGGTAAATGCGGGGAGGTCTGCCCCAAAACTGGAAAAGGTCTCCGCAAATTGAGGTACTACTTTGATCAGCAAAATCGAGGTGACTACAATAGCCACCACGATAACCGCAATGGGATAGGTCATCGCCTTCTTGATTTTTGCTTTTAGTGATTCCGTTTTCTCTTTGTAGGTGGCAATCCTATCCAGCATGGTTTCCAGTGCACCGGACTGCTCACCGGAGGCCACCAGGTTGCAAAAAAGATCATCAAAGTAGAGCGGATGTTTGCGCAAGGCATCTGCAAATGCAGTACCCGAAGCCACGTCATCTCTAACCTTGAAAATAAGCTCCTTAACCCCCTGGTTATCCAGGCCGTCGGCAACGATTTCAAAGCTTTGTACCAAGGGAACCCCGGCCTTCATCATGGTGGCCATTTGCCGGGTAAATAGGGCGATATCGGCGGGTTTGACTTTCTTTTTGCCACTGCCAAACAGGGGTTTTGGCTTTTTCTGTACCCGGTTGGCGATAATGCCCTGTTTGCGCAGTTGCGCTTTTACCAGTGCAGGGCTGCTACCATTGATTTCCCCCTGGACCTTGGCCCCTTTACTATCTACTCCTTTGTAGATATATGCGACCGCTGTGGCGTTGGCCATAAATGCTTTTCCCGCTTTTTATCTCTTATTTCTAAAGCCGCTCGAGATGCCTTGCCTTTCACAATTATGCTTGGAATAGCAAATAGGCAATCGTTGGCGGTAAGGCGCTAATCCTTGGTAACCCTATTTGCCTCTTCCAGGCTGGTAACACCCATTACCACTTTGCGCAGGGCGGATACCCTCAAGTTATTAAAGCCCTCTTCGCGAGCCTGGTCGGCAATCTGAATCGAATTGCCGCCTTCCATTATAATTCTGGAGATGCCATCGGTGATGCGAACCACTTCATACACACCCACTCGCCCTTTGTAGCCATTGGAGCAATGCTCGCAGCCGACGGGCTGAAAAATTGACCAATCACTTTGGGGAATGGTTACCGTTGCGAAGCCTTCCGCCTGCAATACCTCTCTAGGTAATGTTACGGGTTTCTTGCACTCATTACACAGGCGTCGCGCCAGGCGCTGCGCAATAATCACACTCACCGAAGTGGCGATATTGAATGTGGGAACCCCCATATTCATTAGGCGTGTCAGGGTTTCCGGCGCTGAGTTGGTGTGTAGTGTGGAGAGCACCAAGTGGCCAGTTTGCGCGGCCTTAATGGCAATTTCAGCAGTCTCTAAATCCCGGATCTCCCCCACCATCACAATATCCGGGTCTTGCCTCAGGAAAGAGCGCAGTGCCTCGGCAAAGTTAAGCCCTACTTTGGGGTGTACGTTAACCTGGTTGATACCCTCTAAGTTGATTTCCACGGGGTCTTCCGCGGTAGATATATTGCGTTCGGGAGTGTTAAGGATATTGAGGCCCGTGTAGAGTGAAACGGTTTTGCCCGAGCCGGTAGGCCCGGTAACCAGAATCATTCCCTGGGGCTGGGCCAGGGCATCCATATAGATTTGCTTTTGCTCATCTTCATAACCCAGCGCGTCGATCCCAAGCTTTGCCGATGAGGGGTCCAGAATCCGCAGTACGATTTTTTCCCCCCAGAGTGTAGGCAGGCTGTTCACCCTAAAGTCGATTGCCTTGGTTTTGGACAGCTTCATTTTGATGCGTCCGTCCTGAGGTACACGTTTTTCCGAGATGTCCATCTTGGACATTACCTTCAGGCGAGCGGAGAGGCGTGTTGCCAGTTGTATTGGCGGTTTGGCAATTTCATGCAGTACGCCATCGGTACGAAACCGTACTCGGTAAGATTTTTCATAGGGTTCGAAGTGAATATCCGACGCCCCTGTGCGGATTGCATCGAGCAGTACTTTGTTGACAAAGCGCACCACCGGGGCCTCATCCCCACCGGGTTCATCTTCGTCGCCTCGGTCCTGCTCATCCCCTCCTACATCCAGGCCGTCCAGTTCTTCATCATCCATCCCCTCCAGGCCGGCACCCATATTTCCATTGTCGGAAAGATAGTTCTCGATGGCCTTGGCCAGTTTATCTGCTTCAACCAATACCGCATCGGTGCTCAAGCCGGTATTAAAATTAATCTCATCCAGACCGGCCAGATTGGTGGGGTCCGCCACGGCCACAAACAGTCGGTTGCCACGTTTGTACAGTGGCAGTGCGAAGTGCTTGCTGATTAATTTCTCATCGACAATATCCTTGGGGATCAGGTCGAAGTTATAGCCACCCAGATCAAATAAGGGGCTGCCAAAGGCCTGGGAGGCGATATTGGCCAGCTCGCGGCTTTTGACCAGTTTGGCCTCCACAGCGTGCTGGACAAAGGTCTGGTTTTCTCTGCGCGCGGCTTTTATGGCAGAAGCTGCCGTTGCTTCATCGAGAACCTGATCTGCCACCAGGCGTTTGGCCAGGCCGCTAAGGGGGGACGTTGTCATTGATTACGCTGCCGCTAATTATTACCTTGCGCCAAGTATTGAGAATGGGCCTGTCTATTGCCCGCCCCGTGCAAACTCAGGCGTACAAAAAAGAAAGGTAAAATATAGCGAATTACCGGGCGCGAGCCAAATATCCCTACCAGTAATATTCCAAGCCTTAGTAGGTGCATGTGCGCACAAAAGCTGACGAAATTTGTCACAACTTGCCTGCCGGTGTCAGTGTGAGTTGTTTGTCAGTATTTACTCGCTATTGGGAAGTGATAGAGCACACACTGACGATGCTTAACTTTTCTTACCGCTTGCCAAACTTGGCACAGTCCTTGTATCTTGTTCCGGGACTTCCTCACGGGATTCACCTTTATTTAAAAGTCTGTATGGAGACGGTTACAATGAAAAAGCAACAGGGTTTTACTCTTATTGAATTGATGATCGTGGTAGCGATTATCGGTATTTTGGCGGCGGTAGCGCTGCCTGCTTACCAGGATTACACTAAGCGCGCCCGCTATACCGAAATCATTAATATGTCTGGTGCAGTGAAAACTGCGGTAGAATTGTGTGTGCAGGAAGCTGGCGGCGATCTAGCGAATTGCGCCAGCGGTACCGGTACAAACTCTGAGAGTGGTGTTAATGCTGCAGCTACAGCTGCGGCAGGACACCCTGATGTTAAATCTGTTGCTGTAGCTGCAACCACAGCTGTAATCACTATTACTCCCAACGCAAAGGATGGAATTGTAGAGGATGATACTTATATTTTAACGCCAACTCTTGCTAGTGGGCAGCTTTCTTGGACTAATAATGGCGCTACAGCATCTGGATGTATCGCTACTAATGTCTGTAAGACTAACTAATAAAGTGGCAGTTGGTGGGGTTGCATTCTTATAGCGTGTTGATTTTATCCCACCTTTCTTTCTAAGAGGTCTTGCACCCCAGAGTGTGAGGCCTCTTTAATTGCAATATTTTTGTTGCATTACAATACTTCAGACACTTTACTTTCATGCAACTATAGGCCCCTTATTTGGTGTCTCGCTCATACACTCATGAAACTTTCTGGCATTTCAGATCCAAACCTAACTCGTCAAAAAGCCTACTCATCAATTGTTGATCGAGTTTCCGGCGTTTCCAGTTGGCAATAGATATATGTGTTGAATCGTCAGTCTGTTTTTCCTGCCAGCCTTCAATTTTTAACAAGTTCAAAGCTGTCAGCGAAGCGTTGGTGTGCATAACTATCGCTTCTTTTCGGGGTGACTGGGAGTGCGTCAGCCCGATATACTGCATGGCATCTCGAAAAAGAAATTCAATCTGGAATCTTGCCTTGTAATACCTTACTAGTATCATGACATCTAATTGGGTGTCAGTGGAATACAACAGCGTTCGACCAACTTCGCTATTTTTCTCCCGTCGCAACATCGACATCGCTACACGGATACTACGATTCAGCTGTTATGAGTGAACCGCTGTAGTGTGAATGCCGGTCCCGTCATCCAATGACCCGATAAGGTTAAATACAGCAAATCCTGATCGTAGTTCGTTTTGCCAGCATAGTTGTAGGGACGTTCTAAACCGCTGTATTCGCCTTCGTACAGCCATAGAAGATCGGCATCAATACGCAATTTGCCAGCAATTCCCCCGTCCGGCCCCTGTAACAAAAAAAAGAACTTAACTTTGTTATAGTTGGCACCAGTAGCATGGTAACGAATTTTTAGCTGACGTAGTTTAGACGTAAGTCTGGCTGAATGCTCGACACATAAATCAGTCTGTGACCGGTCTTTCTAATCGATTGTCTGTCACATAAATCATGGGTATCTCCAGGCCTAACTGGAGTTCATCTGCGCTGTCATTGAAATGCCAACCAATTCCTGTGGTCTTTCTGCCCGATTTTTTCCATAAAGCTGTCATTGATTGCGGCAATATGTTCATACCCACCTTCAAATCGATGTAGCAGTAATTTGATATTGAGCTATACAAAGTTGAATTAGCGGTGCGACTAGCGGCGAAAATGTCTTTCGCTAGGCCTACTGTAACGCTCCATGTTCAGGAATGTTGCTTTTCCTTTAAAAACCACCAACACGCTAAATAGCGTGATCATGAATTTCATTGTGCTTTCTTAATATTAGATCTTTGTGATAAAACTGTTTTAATTATTTTTTTCATGAATAGAATGCTGATTTAATTTGAGAGCCTTGTTTCCTTGTAATCTACCCGTTAGTCCTACCTTTTTCGGCACCTAAAGCTGTGCGACGTGTTGAATGCAGGGTGTTAAATTATTGGAGCTCGCTGAAGTTTTTGATACGTAAGAGTGTGTCAATTCTCCTGGGAATCCAGTTATAATGGGATTTTTAATAAAAGTTTCTTGATTTCTGGCTGGCTTTATAGCTAAGGCAGTTTATTCTATAGCCGATTAAATGAATGGTTCTGTAATTCAAATTTTTGGGGTCTTTGGTCAATTGTAGTTTTCCGCTCACCATTAAAATATTTCCGCGCGTAACCTCTACTTTATATAGTTCCTGCTGTTGCTTGTGAATAATTATATTTGCGCTCCCCGTCTCATCTTCTAGGGTTAAAAAAATAATACCCGCAGCACTACCTGGCCGCTGACGGCAGGTAACCATGCCAATGAGCGTAATAGGTTGTTCGTTGTTGCAGTGAATAAGGTCTTTTGCACGTATGCAATGCTGCAAGTGCTTCTTTCGGCGCAATAGGGCAATCGGATGTTCATTTAAACTTAGCCCAGTGCTGGCATAATCACTATCGGTGGTATCTTTTATTGTATTGTTTGGCTGGTAATGGCCCCGGCGAGCACCTTGTGTATTTCCCAGAGTTAGCCAGCCATCCTGAAATCGATTTTGTGTGAAATTTCGGAAGGTGTTGGCTCTGGCCAAACAGGTGAGTTGTTCATTATCTAGTTCGGAGCAATATTTCAGTTGTGTCAGCGAGCTCAGCTTTTGCTTTTTCCTAAGCTCAATAACAGTATTCGCGGTTGTTTCTTTTAATCCCTTGATTAGGCGCATGCCCAGGCGAAGGGAGGGGCGAAAAACGTTTGGCTTGTTGCGTGGTATTGATTGTTCTTGCAGCTCCAACTGGTGATCCCAGTGGCTGTAACGTACATCAATAGGCAGTATCTTCACCCCATGCTGCTGCGCATCGTAAACCAGCTGTGCCGGGGCATAAAATCCCATAGGCTGGCTGTTAAGCAGGCCGCAATAAAAAGCAGCGGGATGGTGGCATTTGATCCAGGCAGAGAAGTAGGCCAAGAGGGCAAAGCTGGCGGAGTGGGATTCGGGGAATCCGTAAGAGCCGAAGCCTTTCATCTGGTTAAACAGTTGCTCGGCGAAATCGGCTCTGTAGCCATTTTCCTGCATACCCTTTACCAGCTTTTCTTTGAATGTATACAGATTGCCATTTTTGCCCCAGCTGGCCATGGCGCGGCGCAATTCATCCGCTTCACCACCACTAAAACCGGCAGCGACCATAGAGAGCTGAATGACCTGTTCCTGGAAAATAGGCACCCCAAGGGTACGTTCCAGTACTGGGCGTAAATTTTTATGGGGGTAGCCTACGGCCTCCAGCCCCTGCTTGCGTTTCAGATAGGGGTGCACCATGCCGCCCTGGATAGGGCCTGGGCGCACAATGGCGATTTCTATGGTGAGTTCGTAGAAGCTGCGGGGTTGTAGCCTGGGCAGCATACTCATTTGGGCGCGGGATTCGATTTGGAAAACCCCGACCGTATCGGCGCGGCACATCATCTCGTATACCCGTGGATCTTCCGTTGGAATATCCTGCAGGCGGAGTTTTGGGCCATAGAGAGCGATGTAACTCAGGGACTTGCGCAGGGCGGTCAGCATACCCAACGCGAGTACATCCACCTTCATCAGCTTTAGGTCTTCAATATCCTCTTTATCCCATTGCACCAGGGTGCGGTCTTCCATTGCGGCGTTTTCTATGGGAACCAACTGGTGTAGCGGTTGTTCGGTTATAACGAAGCCGCCCACGTGCTGGGAGAGGTGTCGGGGAAAACCGTATATTTGTTGCAATAGCTTGGGTAAGTTCTTACCCGAGGAGCTGTTTGGATCTATACCGACCTTTTGCATTTGCTTGGGAAATTCATCCAAGGTGTCCCACCAGGCTCGTTCGGCAACGAGTTGCTCAATGGTAGCTGAACCTATGCCCAGTGCTTTGCCAATATCCCTCAAGGCGCTTTTAAACCGGTAGGTGATTTTGCTGGCAGCGAGGCCGGCTCTGTCCCTACCGTATTTTTGGTAGATATACTGAATGACTTCTTCGCGTCTCTCGTGCTCGAAATCCACATCAATATCCGGTGGCTCGTTGCGCTCACGGGAAATAAAACGTTCAAATAAAAGACCAATTTTGTGTGGGTCAATTTCAGTAATCAATAGACAATAACAAACGACAGAATTGGCAGCGGAGCCACGCCCTTGGTAGAGAATATGTTGTTTGCGAGCGAACTGGACAATATCGTAAATAGTAAGAAAGTAGTGTTCATACTCCAGCTCAGATATTAGTGAGAGTTCTTTTTCAATTAGAATGTCGATGCGCTTTTCCGGCCCTTTCGGCCAGCGGTACTTTCTACCAATCTGGACAAGTTCACGTAAATAACCACCGGCAGTTTTGTTAGTGGGGATAACTTCTGAGGGGTATTGGTAGCGCAGCTCACTAAGGCTGAAAGTGCACTCTGCGGCAATAGCCAGGGTATTATTGATAGTTTCTTTTGGGTAGAGGGCTTCAATATCCCTTAGATTGCGCAGGTAGCGTTCGGCATTTTGTTGTAAGCGATATCCGAGTTGATCCAGAACGGAGTGATGGAAATTGGCATTAAGTACATCTTGCAGAGGCTTCCTGCTGCGGCAATGCATTAAGACGGCATTGGTAGCGATTAGGGGGAGTTTTTCTTGCCTTGAGCGCTGTACAAGGTTCTGCGCCTGCTGATTGCTGCCGACACCAAGATGATTGTTAAGTGCGATATAGAGCCGGCCGTGAAAGTGCGTTTTAATTTTTTGGGGAATGCTTCCGGAATCAGTTTCAGGAAGCCATATCGCTATAGTTTGCTTGCAAAGTTTTAACAGGTCTTTCTGAAAGGTTTGATACTGCCCTTTTTCTGCTCTTAGTCGAGAGGTGGAGATAAGCTGGCAGAGCTCACTGTAGGCGCTTTTGTTGGGGGCGAGCAAAACGACATGTCCACCATCTTGCAGGCGAAAAAAACTCCCGCAGATTAGTTTGAAGCTAATTTCTGCCCCTTTGTTCTCTTGAGAGTGTTTAATATTTTCCAATTCTTTAAAGGCGCGAACGATTCCGGATAGGGAGCACTCATCGGTGATGGCCAGTGCTGCGTAGCCCAGGTTGTAAGCGGTGCGGATTAACTCCTGAGGATGGGAAGCACCCTGTAAAAAGGAAAAATTGCTTTGGCAAAAGAGTTCTGCGTACCTCATGCTGATTCTCTTGGCGGTTCTCTGATTAAATAAAAAGGCTGTCGGCTCCTTGGGATTTTTAGGGAAGTGTAAATCCTGACTTCCTCAAGTATTTTAGTAATAATGAAATCAACAGCGCCTATGAAAATATTCCGTGAAGAAACCACTCCTCGGAGGTAAGATCCTGAAAAATCCAATAAAGGCAGCCGTCTTCGCTTTTGGCGATGTAGTAATCCCGCCCGTGGCGACCGTGTTGCCACCAGTAGCCATCAATGCGCTCCGGACCCTGCAGCAATTGTAATTCACCCTGATAAAACAGCTTATGACCGCGGCCCTGTAGCTTGCTGGGGCGGGGGAGTAACCAGCTGGGGCGTGCCGCTTTAACCGGGGTAAGCTGGTGGCCCTTTTTTTTGGGGTTGGTTTTCAATAGTAAAGTGTCGGCGCTCTGCCAGGCTTGCTCTGGAAGGTAACTTTCCTTTAGGGCAATACCTGAGAGAGCTTGATGTCCCAGGCGGGCCTTGAGTTTATCCAGAAGCTGGTGGCTGCATTCATCGCGCTTACCCTCATCAAAAAGATCTTCACCCATCTCCTCTTGCACCAAGGGGTGGAGCTTTTTGCAGCTCAGGCGTAGCGCTTGTGCGGGGTGTTGCAGGGAGTGCCTTTCGAGTTGCAGTTTTGTCAATGCGATCAGGCGTTGGGGTTCCAGCTGCGGGCGGGAAATTTCCACAGTGAACGCTTTCCTTTGATTCTGTCCAAAGTCCAGCTGCCAGTGCAGTTGCTGGGTATAAAGTTGGCGTCGCTGCAACTGTTGGCAAAGCTCCCTGAGCAGGCGGCCGATGGGGAAAAGCAGCTGCTCGCTATTATCCAGGGGGCTGGGGAAAAATAGCTCGCTCTCGAACTGGGCGGGAGGTTGATAGCTGGGTATCGGGTCCTGGCGGCTGCCATTAAGGCGCGCTAAATAATCTACGAATGAACGGCCAAAGCGGGAGCCCACCTCAGACAGGGGAATGGCCAGTAATTGGCTCACCCGCTTGATGCCGCAGGCGTAGAGCTTGGCAATGGTTTTGTTGTCACAATCGAGCAGCTTGCTTGGGGAAAAGCTGATCCACTGTTTCCACTGCTGTGGGCTAGGTGCTGAATGGGTTCGAGCCAGCCACTGTCGATGTTCTGCTAGCTGGCTGAGCATACGGGCAGCACTGGGGCTGTGTCCTAGCCCCATAATACTGCCAATACCCATCAGCTTCAGTTCTTCCTGGAGTTGCTCCAAAAGTGGCCTGAGACCGCCATTGGCCTTTAGGCAGCCGCTTAATTCCAGGTTCAGGCAAGCTGGGCGGCTATCGCCATTGTCAATACTGCTCGCTGTCTCCGGGGAGACTACCGGAGTAAAGCTGTAGCCCCACTGTGCCAGCTGTTCCAGTTGCTGTTGCTCCCGCTCCGAATCCCGTTCCAGGAGTTGAAGGTCAGCGCTCAGTGCGCAGGCGGTGGCAATACTGAGGCCGGGCTCCACACCGCGATCGCCGGCAGATTCATTACACTCGACAATATGTTGCTTCTCCACCACGGCAAGGGCCCCTGTCTGCGCGTTTTTATCCAGGGCGCGGGTGAGAACTTCCAGGGGGAGTTTGGGAAATTGGATACAGAGCCAAAGCATAGGAGTGGGCCTGCTGATTGCAGTCAGTGTAATGGCTGGTCACGGCGGACCAGATTGGCTGGACGAGCCAAGTGTAAACACTGGCCGCTGGGGCCACCTAGCTGTTTAAGTAGTTTTACCGCTAGTTGCGCACCATCACTGCCCAGCTGTAGGCGCAGGCTGGCGGGGGAGGGGTTGGCGGATTCTGCCAGCGGGCGGAAGTGAAAGTGCAGGCACTCTCCGTTGCGGGCTGCCAGCTGCAGGCGGCGCAGGTCTTTGTCTTCTAGGGAGTGCTGCCCTTGCCAGCTCAATAGGGCGCCACAGCTCCCGGATTGCAGGGATTGCTCCAGGGACCAAAGAGTATCCTTTTGTCCACGAGGGTGTAACAGCAGTAATTTCTCCAGGTGCACGCCACTGCTGGCCAGGGCCGGCGCATAGGGTATGAAGGGGGGGGTGACCAGTATTACCATTTGCTCCGCCTGGGTAAGCCGGGCGAGGCTGGGTAGCAATAGGGCCAGTTCGCCAACACCGGTTTGATCCATAAGTAACTCAGTGGTGGCTCCTCGGGGCCAGCCGTGACCACTGAGTAGGGCATCCAGGCTCCTAAAGCCACTTGCGATACCTGTACCCGAGCGCCGTTGCTCGTTGGCCGCTTGCCATATGTCCGCTCTGGCAAGCAGGTGTTCCAGCTTGCGGTGTTTGGATTGAGTCTCTAACTGGTTGTTTTCAAAGAAGTTTTCTGCGCTGCTCACGACTTCACCAATCGATTGGGCCCCTGTCCCCAGTGCAGTACTGAAGGTGGGCTGTATGCTTGTACAGTGATACTGTTAATTTATACAGTAATCATCTGTAGGCAACAAGAGAGAGAAGGGCGTATTGGCACTTTTTTGCACAGCGCAAACCCGCTATGATTCCGCCTCTTAATTCGAGCACTGATAATTCTTTTTTAGGGGGACGGAGTGAGTATCAAGTCCGACAAGTGGATCCGCCGGATGGCCGAGCAGCACGGCATGATTGAGCCTTTTGAGGCAGGCCAGGTGCGTCATAACGATGATGGCGATCGACTCATCTCCTATGGCACCTCCAGCTATGGCTACGATGTGCGCTGCGCCCGAGAGTTTAAGATTTTTACCAATGTGCACTCAGCCACTGTTGACCCGAAGACCTTCGATGAAAACAGCTTTGTGGATGTGGAAGGTGACCACTGTATTATCCCGCCGAACTCTTTTGCCCTGGCACGCACTGTGGAGTATTTCCGGATTCCGCGCTCTGTTTTAACCGTTTGCCTGGGCAAATCCACTTATGCCCGTTGCGGTATTATCGTTAATGTGACGCCGCTGGAGCCGGAGTGGGAAGGGCATGTGACTCTTGAGTTCTCAAACACCACCAATCTGCCGGCGAAGATCTACGCCAACGAAGGGGTAGCGCAGATGCTGTTCTTCGAGTCGGACGAGGTTTGCGATGTGTCCTACGCTGATCGCGGTGGCAAGTACCAGGGCCAGCGTGGCGTGACCCTGCCGCGCACGTGATCGCCAGCGGCGGTTGAGCTGCGCAGCTATCTATTCTCCATGAACGAAGTATCCAAAAGCCAGCTGCCTGAGCGCGTCGATGTCTTAATTATCGGCGCTGGGGCGGCGGGATTGATGTGTGCGGCTACTGCTGGTCAACGCGGCCGTAGTGTGCTGGTGCTGGACCATGCCAATAAAGTCGGTAAAAAAATACTGATGTCTGGCGGCGGCCGCTGCAATTTCACCAACCTCTATACCAGTGCAGAAAATTTCTACAGTCGCAACCCACATTTCTGCAAATCGGCCCTGGCACGTTATAGCCAATGGGATTTTATTGCGCTGGTAGAAAAGCACGGGATTCCCTACAACGAGAAAACTCTCGGGCAACTATTTTGCAACAATAAATCCAAGGATATTGTTGATTTACTGTTGGCGGAATGCCGTACTGCCAAAGCTCAGGTTCGTACCCGCTGTACTATTTCCAGAGTAAAGGCAGCGGGCGGTGGTTACCGGGTGGAAACCAGTATGGGGGCGGTCTCCTGTGAATCTCTGGTAGTGGCGACCGGTGGTTTATCAATTCCCACTATGGGCGCTACCGGTTTCGGTTATGAGATTGCCAGTCAGTTCGGTCTGGACATAGTGCCTACTCGCGCGGCCCTGGTGCCGTTTACCCAGCACAAGCGCCAGTTGGAAAGGCAAAGTAGCTTACCGGGGGCCTCCCTTGAGGTTACTGCCACCTGCGGCAAGGGTAGTTTCCACGAGCAAATGCTGTTTACTCACCGTGGCCTGAGTGGCCCGGCGGTTTTACAGGTTTCCAGTCACTGGCGTGAGGGTGAGGAGGTCACCTTTGATCTATCCCCCGGCCGCGACCTAGCCGATTGGTTGCTGCAGCGGCGCCAGCAGAATCCGGATAGCCATTTGCACAGTGTATTAGCGGAGCTTTGGAGTAAAAAACTAGTACAGTTTTTTTTACTGCGGGAAAAAATCGATAGTCGCCCCCTCAAACAATTTGATAATAGCGAGCTGCGAGATATGGGTGGCCGCTTACAGAACTGGAAATTGGTTCCCTCTGGAACCGAGGGCTATCGCACCGCCGAGGTAACCTTGGGTGGCGTGGATACCGAACAGATTTCTTCGCGCACTATGGAGTGTAAAACCCAAGCAGGGCTCTACTTTGTAGGAGAGGTGCTCGATGTCACCGGCTGGCTGGGTGGTTTTAATTTTCAATGGGCTTGGGCTTCAGGACATGCTGCAGGGGAAGTTGCCTGATTATTGTTTTGGAGCAATAAAGTTCGCACACTGTAGAAAAAGTTTACACACTAGCTAAGCTTGGAATAATAAAGTCTGCACATTCGATCGCGGGGAACGCGGATCTCGACTTCTCCGTGCTGGCCCTTAAGACGCTTGGAACTAGTACCGTTGCGGCTGTTGCCAGAACCTCGCCCAGCTAAGTCCCAGGGCTGCTTCGACCGTCATCTTGATAAGCTTCTGTGAAACTGTTGAGGTCTGCTTCAGCTTTAACGCTCTTCGCGAGTTCTGTGACGTGGGCATTGAGTTGCTGTTTGAGGTCTTTATCGTGCATTGCTCTACTCATGGATTGCTCCGGTGTAGAGTATGGGGGCATGTGCAGTTACACAATTTAAATTACAGCCTCAGAATCGATGCCCTTAATTATGAACAAGCAAGTCAATGAGGGTTCCACATTCTTTAGTTTTGCTATCCGATCTAGAAAAGCACTTTTGTATTTCGAGATTGTTCTTTTTCTATCCCCAAGCTCCAATACGTCCTGGTATGGGCGAGTAGCTAGCGACCTTTGCACAACAGGAGCTGAGCTGCCTCTGTGATCTCAGCTTCTGCTAATGAGGCTCCTTGCGACTAAGCGCCACTGATACTTTCAAGTAGTTTTTTTACAAGCTGCCAGCTGCTTCCAGCTGCTTTGAGGAGTATCAGCATGAATAAGTCCAGTCTGGGTATTGCCCCCGCCTAATTGTATATCCCAAGGCCAACTTCTGGCCTATGTAATAACCTTTTGCTGTTCTTGGGGGGGGTAGCTCAAAAAGCCAAGATTCACCATTTGTACGATGTAGTTGGATAGAGGTGAGATCTTCGAACCCTGCAATCATCATCGCTTCATGGTTACCAAGGATGCTAATGTAGGTGCGTTGATTGACCATCTCAATCAGCTTGGTGCTATCCGGGCCACGATCAATAATATCTCCAAGAAAGAATAAGCGATCAGTACCAGCTTCAAACCTAAGTATTTCCAGCTGAACTTGTAACTGGCGTAGTCTGCCGTGAGCGTCTCCGACGATGAAGTCTCGCCCTTTGATGTTGCGATCAAGCTTCCAAAACGTACTCATTATTGCTCATCAGTGAACCCTTTTCTATTAACAGCCAAGCGAAGCAGTTCCCAAGGATTGTTTGGCAGCCGGCCGAGGATCTTGTCTATAAGTGCTTGGTCGAGATACCCAACCGTTCGAGGATCGAAGGTATATTTTCATCAATCGCCCCGCGCTTTTGTGGATTAAATTAACGGCCGCTCCAGTCTACCAGTTGCAAATAATGCTCCAACCGAAAAGGCAGCCTCTTAGGCATGTCCAGTCGTTCTCCACCCACCATCGGCAGTAAACCTTTTGGCGGCCGGCCGCTGGCTGCGGCATTAATGCGCTGTTGGATAGAAGTAAAGTCAGACATCTCCGGCGTCGTGGTCATATTGGCTCGGATAGGATTGAGAACTATATAGACCCTACAGGCTGGAAGGACTTTTTCATCCAGTAAAGCCTGAGATTTGAAACGCCCTTCCAAACAGCGGCCACAGTATTTATCTTTGTTATTGTTTTGATGAGTGATAATATCTTTTAGATGGTGTATAAACTAACTAGCTGGATCGCGCCAGAAAAGCGTTGGAAGCTGACATATAAATCTGAAGTTTCCCCTCAAAAATAAGGATAAATAGCCAAGGAGGTGCTACCTACACACAAATGTCTTTCCGCTTTTAATAATGGACTATAACTTTCAGGAAGTTGGATTTTATGAAAAGTTGTTTATCTGGCCTGCTACTGGCCTCAGTTGGATTTCTCTCTCCTTTAACTGTTACCGCTGCCGTTGCCGAAAATCAATTCTTAGATATGGAGCTGACATTGCTATCCATGCGTGCCCAGGAGTTCCCGGCGCTGGTTGATGAAAATTGCCAATTTGAAACTCGTGCGAGTATCTACTACAGCAAAAACGGGAACATTAATAATACGGTTATCCAGTACGATAACATTGGCTCGGGAGGGGGGAGCACTTGGGCTGAATCCAAATACATAGACCCAGTGAGTCGAACGGAGTTTAGGGTTACATTTGAAGATGTTGATGATATACAGCTTTCCAAAGATTGCAGTTTTGATTCTGTGCTCTTTGACAAGTACACAAATTCCTGGGGGCAAACCTACCTTCGGTTTGCCAAACATGTGTACTACAAGCTGAATATAACCGGCTTTAACGCTAATCAATACGCTGATCATGACAACACGAGGTACTTGCAGTCTGTACAAGTGACCGGGGTGTTCCCTGATGGCACAGTTAAAACGGCTAACTTTAGCGATATGACTGGCTCTTGGTTAGTCAATAGGAGTATCAAGTTTAACTACGGACACTACAATACTGGCGAGTACATTACTCGGGTAGCGCCGGAATAAGTTAGGTTGCGATAGCGAGGGGGCCTTCGGGCCTCCTTTTTGGTTTGCAATTAATTGCACAATGTAAAAATTAGTATAACGTCAAATGCACTTATCGTCAGGCAATAGCTTGGCGAGCGATAGCCTTATTTAGGCGCTGCAAAAACCAGTTACTACTCAGCGATTTTTGGTTTTCATGATCTGATCCTTCTTGATGCGCAGATAAACTTCTTCACGGTGAACGGATAAGGATTTTGGGGCGTCCACTCCTACCTTTACCTGATCCCCCTTAATTTCCAGTACTGTGACAGAGACTTTTGTTCCAATTCTGAGGTTTTCACCAATGCGGCGATTTAAAATTAACATATTGATTTCCGGCTGAATTCAAACCATGGGTAGGCCTTCTTGGAAGGAGAGCTTAAAAAGTAATGGGTGAAGACAGTGAGAGGTGGGGCGCGAGAACGATAGGCATAGAAGAAGAAAAGGCGGGCGCAACGCTTCCAGAGCTTGAGGGCGCACTCCAAGCTGCTGAATGTACTCCACTTTATTGAAGACAAGAGGGGTTCTAGCGTACTATGCATGTAGCCACTTTGATACTGTCATTATCAATTTGGTTAGCTGGCCCCTGGTGTTGGTAGCACCTTGGGTCAGCGCCTTTTACTTATTCTTATATTGCTCTAGCGTTCTCCTTTGAAGGGGTGAGTCTTTTGCAGAACTCTTGAGACTTTTGTCTCTCTTGAGCCTTTCTTAAATTTCTGGGTTATTGGCCTATAGAGTTTCGCTCAAATAGGCCTTAAACCTCGATAAATATCTACCAATTTTACGCAGATTTGACACTAAAATAAACTTAATAAAATCTATTAAGATCATTTTTGTGCCTATATTTTTGTGGGTGCTCGCTTCAAAAAAATTCAATTGCCGATTAAAAGCCTCAGAGTAAGTAACATTGTTTTACATTTCAGGGCTTGAGGTTAGTTTGGTGGGTGTCCAGTAGTGTTTAATTTCTTTCTTCTGAGAAGTTAATTTCTAAGGTTTGGCTGGTTGGAATGTGAAGGGGGCGACAATTCTGGACAGCCATTAAAAGGAAATGGAACGGCAATAACCCCAACAAGTGATCATACTCTGGGTTTCGAGGTTAAATAGATAAAAATTTTGACTAGTCTGACGCTAAGTTAATTGGGTGGGTATGGATTAAGCATAGAATGGCCGGTATCAATGATAAGTTTCACGGGGAATAGGCTTAGGTGGCCGGCGAGAGGAAATGTTTGCAATCGCGCAGTCCGTGCGCCCAGCGTTTGTTTTGTTGGGCGCAGATCTCTCGAACGGCCTCTGTCGCACCGAGCAGGCGTTTAAAGCGGCTTTCGAAATTGCAGTTGAGGTAGAGCCAGTGTTTTGATGAGATGCCCAATCGCTGCAAAATCGGAGGCGTATCCTCCGCAATGGCTCCCCGTTTATTGGGATGTAGGTGTCGGCCGCTCCAATCTACCAGTTCCAGATAGTGCTCCAGCTGGAAAGGCAAGCGGCCTATTCTTTTGCTCCCCTCCCACAAATGGCAACAGATTATTGGGCTGCCTGCCGAAAACTGCGGTACGAATGCACTGTTGAATCGAGGTGTGATCTGACACTTCCGGGGTATTGGCGATATTTGCGCGAACCGGATTGAGATCTACATAAACCAAGCAGGCCGCCAGGGCTTTTTCATCGAGTAAAGCTTGGGACTTAAACCGCCCCTCCCAGAAGCGGCCTGTACAGCCATCTTCTTTATTGGCCTGACGAGCGATAGACTCGTTCAGGCAGCGCATAAACCAGCTGATATCGGATAAATGCGCTCGCCAAAGGGCAATCAGCTCTTCGAGTTTTTCTGTTTCGGCTGCATCAAGCTCGTTGTCCTGAAGATAACGCTAGGCCAGTGCAGAGCCCTTAAAAAGCCGCTGCCAGCATACAATGAACTCGGCAGTAGACCTGACGCTTTCTGTCTCTGCATCGATATAAAGCACGATATGGTAGTGATTACTCATCACTGCATAAGTCGCGACATCCAATGCAAACACTTCGGCCAATTCTTGCATTTGCTTTCAATCCACTGACGTCGGTGTTCATAGTCCTTGCCAGCTGATTGATCTCTGCCGCACAGAAAGCTCGACGCACACAACGGGACATACAGTGGTAATAGAGAGTTGTATCAAGAGATATTTGAGAGCTGCGCGGTAGTCTCATTTGTCTATCGGTTTAACTGGATGAATAACCAGTGTTGCGCAGAGTTATAGCATTGCGTCAATAGGGGTAGCGCTTTACGCTTCTTCTAATCATTGGGTTTCCACAAAATCACACATCCACAAAATCACAAAATCGGTGCTGAAATATCCTGATTGAGAGAGTTGGGATGGCCGAAGTTGCATGATATACGGTACTGCCCGCAAGAAGGCGGATGTCTGTTGAATGCAGCCTTATTTGTCTGTTGATGAGACAACCCTTTAAGCCTTCTATGACTTGGCGTTCAGCGGCGCTATCCCTGCACTCTAAATACAACCCTCACCTACAAATTAGTAAGATCGCTTACCAGTAATGGCAATAGCCACACTGGCAACATTGCTCAACCCCAATATACTCGAAAGAGCCGTAGACAATGCTTGATTGTGGTTCACCTGCTCGGATCATTGGGATCATCATAACGACCACTCAACAATCCGATACTGTGCCCCAGATGACGATAAGGGCGGGCACGGGAATAACACAACAGAGCCAGCCCTCCATCAACCAATAAGACAAGTAATGGAGGCCCTCAAACAAAGTCAGTAAAGGCCTTAAAAGCCTGCTCAATTGCGTTAAATAAAGACATGCTAGATTCTTAAAGTTAATTGTCGCCTACTGTATTTTCATAACGCCAACAAGCCCACAAAAATGAATAATTCTTTCAATAAAGGATACAGCAACCCTTAAAGCCAATAACATAAAATCAAGAAACATTTTATACTGCCAAAGATGTTTACTTGAACTTGACATCAAAAATGGATCTGTAGATTTATTACGACATCGATCAACTTTAAAAATAACGAAATCATAAAAAACTTACATTAACAGTTGTGGATGTTTTCTCGGAAAATGGATAAATCAGCTAGGCTATTTTCAATTTGAAATATAGAAAACCTGCTGAATATTCTAAATATCTTTCCACACCTTTCAACTCACACACCCACCAATTATTAGAATAAATTTGGATTAATCGATGAATAAGTTATTCAAAAAAATCACCTTTTCTACCTTATTGTTGACTAACATTATTGTTTCTCTATCTGTTTCCGCGGGAGAGTTCACGCTTGATTCTAACGATTGGCGTATCCGTGCGCTTAAGATTCAAAACGATATAGATCTTGATGTACCGCTAAGAGAAGGTTTCAGACTGGGAACACACAACTCCTTTAACGCTGCGGAGTATGCCAATGCATTCCGCTATGTAGATCCAAATCAAAAGCTGTCCTTGAACGATCAGCTAGAAGCGGGCGTTCGCAGAATCAACTTCGATGTGCATGAATTTTTTAGCTTCAGCACCTGGAAAACTGAGCTCCTGCTTTGCCATGGCACATCCAATCATTGGGGATGCAGTTCATTTGATCGCCGGTTAATTCAAGGGCTCAATGAAGTGAAAAGTTGGCTTGACAAAAACCCAGATCAAGTCATTGAGATAAAAATTCAAGATGAAATGGATGGAGAGCACAATGAATTTATAACACGAGTGGAGGAGTCCATGGGACAGCTGGTCTATCGCCCAAGCGGGGGCTGCAGTAAGGTGCCAGCAGACCTTACCGATAGAGATATTTTAAATGCAGGCAAACAAGTTTATTTTACTGGGAATTCCGCCTGTAGTGATGATAATTATCAAAGCCTGGTGTTTAAGAACCACGAAGGTGGGCTTTCTTACGATCGCAATGAGGTGCTCAATGGTGTCTGCCCGGAAAACCCAGAGAGTGGCATAATGTCAGTTTCAGAGGATCGGACAAATTTATCCGGGGGCAGTGATGAGAAGACCACTAATGCCAGCGAATTACTGATACTCATGGAGTGTGGCCTAAATTCTACTGGACTGGATATGTTGGGCTATACAAATTCGGACAGAATTGCAGCGGCTGTATGGAGCTGGGATGTCAATGAGCCGAACAATGCTGGCAGTACAAGCAATGAAGACTGCGCACTATCCAGAGCCAGCGGCCGCTTCAACGATTTGAATTGCACTCACATAAAATCCTTTGCTTGTGAAAATGCCGAAGGTGACTGGTATATCACTAGCTCGCAGGGAGTCTGGAGTGAAGGTATGACCATCTGTCACGCAGAAACCAATGGCGTATATCAATTCTCTGTACCCACCAGCCCTTATAAAAATGCAAAGTTAATGCAAGCAAAGGAAGCTGTATCAGTGGATCAAGTCTGGTTGCATTACTCTGATATTGCTGAGGAAGGAAAGTGGGAGGCAAGTCACCCATAACCCAAAGAACCTATTACTAGATATTGAGAGCTGATCTGAGAGCCCGGCTGGATAGTTTTGACCATCCAGCCGTCTAAAAACCACTGAGATTATTACTCGAATTACGACTAAAAGAATGGCTAAGTAGATCCATTATTAAAGCTTGAAAACTCTACAATATAAAATTTCCTAATGAGATAAAAAAGCTATAAGCACCCTTCATGACCACTTGAGGTTCAAAGGTCCCGGCACGGTCCCGCGGCGTCTGCAGCTAGAAACTGCCAGCGGGGCTTTTCATGGTTTTTGAGGTAGTGCCATTCTTGCGGTTGGGCTTGTCCTCGCTGACGAGATGCTCTTCCAGCTCCGCCTTCATGGCGGCTTCGGTGAGTTGCTTGATCAAAGGAGTTAGAATGCCATCTTTGCCACTGAGGTCTTTGCCTTCACGCAAGGCCTTGATGGCGGCATCCATATCGAAAGTGGGTTTGGTCATGGGTCATCTCTTTTTTGTTAATGATAAAGAATTGACACATAGTCCTGAACACTACCGGGTATTTTCCGATTTTAATGATAATTGGTAATAACAATCCTTGATGTTCTAGAAACATAAGTGATACATGAACCACAGTATTCATAGAAAGTAAGTACTTAATGTTTGCATCTTCGGTCAATGACGCTAAAGCATTGTGGCTGCACTTCAGTTTGATTCGCACTGCCAATCTTCACGGCCTTACCCCTACAGGTACTACGTAAAGGTACTTGAAGCAATTTCTTACTGCCAACCAGTTGAGGATTATGAGGCACTTCTACCCTGGAATATCCAGCTTTTTCAAACAAAAAGGCACGAATTATTGATGTGACGTTTTAATGCTATACTAGCCTTTATGTATATTATTTTTTTCATTGTTAAGTTTTAATTTTGTGACTGCCAATTTGTGATTTCATATTTTTCTTTTCATTGAATCTAATGCACGATTGAATAGATTAGAGTAAAACTTCGTAATTTATATTGGGCGAATTATTTGTGTAGATTGATACACTTTTCGAAATTATATGTACCTTATTTTTTGAGGTGCCAGCTCTCTCATTAATCGAATTTAATCCGCTATAAGCTCCCAGTGATGACTTACCCTTTATTTTTTGGGTGAGCCATTTGGTGGAATTAATTCCGATAGTAAGTGTTTATTGATGGTGGTTGCAGTAGTCTTTTGAGCGATGAACAGTGATGGATAGCTCATGACCTAGGGAGAACTCGGGCGGAAAAATATCCAATTTAGCAGCATTAGTACAGTCAACGTGTTCTATTTGAGTGAGGCACACCAAAGTCGCTGCGAAATTATCCACTTTGATTTGCCGTGAAGGAACTTTTCCGACAATCACCTAGGTATTAAATTGGTGTCAGAGTCGATTAAATAACAGAAAATTAGTGTTTTTTTTTACTTCTCTCTCTGTTTAAATCGCCCCAGTTGCCACTGCGACGTTACCTGAGCTAGCTTCATCGCCGTGGTAAAGGACTGACCACCAACTTCAAAAGCCAAACAAGAGGGAATCCCCATGGCTATCTACATGAACTTCAACAACAAAGCCACC
>NZ_JBGMEK010000031.1:0-54603 GCF_041447265.1 Microbulbifer epialgicus | reverse complement strand
CTTGTGTTTGATGATGCGATCATTAGTATGGATCATGGGGTTTATCCTTGGTTTTGCTTTTAGATTTAGGCACCTTCATCAAAACTGGTAAACCCCTCTTTTTCAAGAGGATGTGTCAGATTTGGTCTGAACTAATCCATCTAAGAAGACTGGCTCAATAGCCCCCTTTTAGGGGGCCGAGGGCAATTCCGCATTCTAAGAATGCGGATTTTTACTAACCGTCAAACCTTAACGCTTTGCCTGTCACAACCCGCTTATCCGGCAGTAACTTGCAGGACGGATGTCACAGAACCATCTAAACCCCCGCAAATTTTACTGAACATCTTTGATGTTTCTTCTAATTAGCGGGCATCCATAAAACCTCTCTTTCTGTTGGTATCTCTTGATCTTCAACTTGGTGCGCAGAGGATAATACGTAATCCCAGTCTCTAAGAATCGCTCGGTAAAACAGGTCTTTAGATATATGTCTTGCTGATTTTTCATCATAAAAGGTTCTTTTATCCCAGCGTCTTAAGTCCAAGGACTCTAATTCGGTGACAGACAAATTCCTAAGGCGGTAAAATGGAGTAAATCCTGTTGGGCGAATCACAACATTATAATCCCTCAATAAAGAAATCATATAGCGAATATCCTTATCTTTCTGACCTGGATACCCAATCATCAGAAAAGCTTCAGGGATAATTTTATTATCCAACATTGCCTTCAGACAACGAATTAAATGCGACTGTTCTCCTTTTGGTCCTAGCTTTCGATTTAATGACATCGTCTCTAAACCAAAGCCTATCATCCAACATCCAGAACCTTTAATGGAATCAATTAAATCTGTAGTCAAGTTGTTTAAAATTGCAATGGATCGCCACTGTGGTGCAGATTTCATTGAGGCGATAGCTTCAGAGAAATCTGACATCCAGCCTGGATCACCCGCAATATCAGGTGTATGCAACTTAACCATACCCGCAAAGTGCTTAGTGCGCTCAATCCAGCTAATTACCTGATCTATACTTCTTCGGCGATCTTTCACCCCTTCTTTCTTAGGCACGGGGCAATAGGTGCAGTTGGTACCACAACCCCTTGATACGGTAAATGATGTCTCGAAGGGTTTATCCTTTTTCTTCTCAGTGTAATATTTTAAATATGCGTCAATAGGTAATTGACTTAGGGCAGGCCATCCCCAATTGTCTGCAGAGACATTTAGCCCGGAAGATTTAGGCGGTTTTCCGAAGGCCATCAATCCCGGATATTGCAACACCTCCTTCCTATGCAACTTAAGTACCCCGTCGACTGCCGATTCGGGGTCTCCCGAAAGATGAACATACTCAATCTCAGACCTAACAAAGAATTGAGGGATAAAAAATGTCGCATCTCCATAAACAAAGACCTCTGTTTTCGGAGAAATAGATTTTAACACACCCGCCAGATAAACTACTTCAGGAGCGTCAGATACCCTGGTATAGAAAATTACCAAGTCCACTTTTTCGCAAAACTTCCCAATAATCTCGAAATTTGTCGCCCCTTCTAAGACAGCATCAAAGTACTCGACTTCAATACCTTCCATACTAGAGAGGTAACCTACCAGCTCCCCAATTTCTGTAAAACGCCGGAAAAGGTTCAACTTGAATTCAGGAGCCCCAGATGGAGATAAAAACAGGATTTTCACTTGATACACCTAAAGTATAAATTGGCCGTTGGTTTGTTTGGATCTCTTTCAGTAATAACGGTCACGTTGCTCCCACCGTATTTTTTCCATATTGCACCCAGAGCACCCTCACTAGCCCCCCTAAACTTACCAGAAATAAGCTTGTCGGCAGTTTCAACATGGAAACTTCTTCCGGCCTTACCTCTTATTTGTTCAAGTATTTTCTTATCCACATCCGATGATAATGCTCGACCTACAAATGATCCTCCTGGTTTTAGTAAAAGCACAACTGTTGCCATCAAGCCTTCAAACTGCTCAATATTGGAAAAAGCATGAAGAGAATTATTCATATAAACGATATCAGAAGAATTCGGTGAGCCTTTCACCCTGTTGACATCTCCCAATATCATATGATCATTTGGATCGCTGAAAAATTTTGACAGGCGACCGTACGCTTTACAAAAGTGCTCAGGATCTTTTTCAACAAAATACAGATTTTTTGGGAAAACAATTCCTTTATCTAGCAAATACCATAAATCGTTACCAACGCCTCCACATAACTCCCAAAAAGTCATCGAAGGGTGAATTTCAGAAATATTAAATACATCTGACGGGTAGCTATCAATGTAAACTCTTGAGCCAAGGTTTGAAAAATATCTTGGTGTTGATTTCACTTCTCTATTACCATCTGCAAACTATCGCGCGACTTACCATTTCTTTTCAAAATAGTCTTCTTGATTCTAATCACTCTGGAGAACCCCGCTTTAATAACTTGCTCTTGTAACTCACCAATCGTAAAATATTTTCTTATTTGCCCTTTGTACTTTGGATCTGTCAAGGTCATTGAGTGCCCCTTAATAACAGAATCAGGTTTACATTCTGCAAGATAGCGCATCTCATTAAGGTTCATGGTTTCACATTCCCTCTGGGCATTACGGTAGACGCAAGGCTCTCTAACTATCCCTTTAACATGCATATTACAACCAAAAGCCCGAGTGGTAATCAAAGCTCGTGACCTTGCTTTAAGTGCGCTATGAATCCCCCTCAAGACATTAAATGCGCCATTTGACTTCATTTGCTGAATCAAACCAAGGCAAACCGCAGCTTTAAACGACTGCGCTCTAATCGGCAAAAGTGTAGCATCGGCTACAATTAATTTAGACGTCGGCTTAATTACCGCCAATGCCCTTAAAACCCCTATTTTTGATAAGTCAACCCCGACTACGCGATATCCATAGTTTTCTATTGTCTTGGCGGAGGCACCATTTCCGCAGCCGACATCTAAAACCATTTCATCTTCATGCAAATAGGAGCACTCGTCCAAGAACTCAATTAACTCTTCTTTAACGGGTACTTTACGGCTACTCCAAATCGAGTCCCAATTTCCCAACATCCCCTCACATCTCCTATCTCTTGACGGGTAAACCTTTCTAACTAAATTCCATTAGCATTAAGTCTATATTGTTTTGCAAATACTCAACGATCAAATTTGTGTCAAATACATGCCTGTAAGAAACTAAAGAAGATCAATAACAAGACCAAGATGATAAAGTGCTCTTCAGCCACCTTATTGACTCTTAAAGGAATAGATCGCGATTCACAACAAGGTACTAAAAATAGGGAAGGGAAGGAAAGAACACACTGCGTTCTGGACCGTATGAGGCATGGATACCGATTTCGAGCTTACAGAGATGTATTCACAGCAAGTCTCGAGTGCAGTGTATTCTTTCCTTCTGAGCCAGTAGTACAGCTCTAGAAGAGCATCAAACAGAAAACACATGTAGACAATGATAAAACGAGACTAAACTTTCAAGCTTTCCGGCTTCACTGAACTGGATGACGCCTACCTTGGTAGTGAGCATACCGAATCTGATCCGGGATACAGATTTTCACTAAATAAATGCTTGCTAGCTTGGCTCGTCTTTCTGAAATCTTGATTTTCGCCGTTGGTAATGAAGGGTAGCCACTACCAGCAACAATAAAAGATTAATCGCGATCATTAGCCAAGGCCTGGAGGCTATGGGAAATATGCGCAGAACGAATGGTATTAAGGGGATAGAGAAACCAACGGTGGCGACTACCGTAAAGAAATAAAAAATAACAAACCCCCACACCCGATATGTCAGCAAGCCAATGGCGCTGAGGGCAGCCAAAACTAACAGTAGAAATGCCAAAGCCGCGGCAACTGGGGATGATTGAACACTGACTACTAGTGAAAAGATTTGCCAATGCTCAATAGAAGTCAGAATAACAAGTCCACCAATAATTCGAGCTATGTCTGCTGGCTGGACTACCATTAAATTCATTTGCCTTTGATATTTGGTTCGGGGGTGCTATTGAATCACAATTATAAGATAAAATTTCAACCTTTGAAACCCTAAGCTAATCCTCAAAAACTCAAGCTGCTCAATATATTATATGTAAACTCAGCATCAATTATTAACCTCGTTAATAACTTCAGGACCCAATGCCCTATTCAGCACCGCAGCTAACCCCAACCCCGCCCTGTTGCAAGTACAACTCCACTGAGCCCCTGCTATACAGAAAGCACTTTTCTCCCAACTGGGTTTCTTTGGTATAAGCCAACTGGTGGGATTCCTGGACCCAATGCTCCTCCCTGGTGGATTGCCACAACAGCCAACCAGCCTCAGCGCCGTGCTGGGAGCAGATTTTATTTTTACCGAAACAGATGGCAGCTACTAAAAAGCGGGAAGGAAAGAACACACTGCGCTAGGGACCGTATGAGGCATGGATGCCGATTACGAGCTTACAGGGATGTATTCACAGCGCGTTTCGAGTGCAGTGTTCTTTCCTTCTGACCCAGTAGTATGTGGGAGAAAGTTACGGGGTTGTTGAAGAGAAGGAAGTTGAAGCGATCAAACTCACCGCACAGCTTGAAAGTATTTTGCTCGATCCGGTCTATACCGGCAGAGGGATGGCAGTCCTTATCGATATGATTTGTAAGGGTGTTATAACGGCCGAGGATACTGCGCTGCTTTGGCACACAGGCGGCACTCCTTCCCTGTTTGTTCATGCGGATGATTTGGCAGATACAGGTTAGTAAAAAAACACATTAGCTAAGTTGAATATATCAAAACCTCTTCTAAGCTCATTTCAACAAAAATAAAATCCCAGGAGTGGTCTATGTTTCAATATCGGTATGCAGTGCGGACAATTTTTTTTCTGTTATTCAATCTCATGTTGGCAGGCTCAGCCCATGCATCCATAAGTCTTGTATGGGTTGCAAGGAGCGAGCCGGAAACCAATGATTTTCCGGTGGATGATCTTCCCAAGGAGTGGCAAGCCTGGTGTGGCAGTCAAGAGTGTGATGCCGTCGCCAAGCTGCAGCTTAGAAGTGCCGTGACTGAGCGTGTTATTGGTGAAGTGTATTCCTGGAGCAAGTCTCTACGAATCGGTACTCAATCGCTTTGTTTTGATGAGTTTCTGATCTTCCGTTTTTCCTTGGGTGATCTTTATACGGTAAGCAATGAACAAGGCGCTTGCGGCGGGTTTATGGATGCGGATTTATACCCGCCACTTAACGATAACGGTCTAGTTCTTGGTGGTGGTTCAGATGGCAGCATTGTCGGTGGGACCGGCTTTTTCGGATTGGCAGAAGGGAATTACACCTCACGACTTTTCCTGGAATATATCGAACAGGACCCGGCATTCTACAACGAACTCCTGTTCCGCGTTTCCATTTACTGATCTAATAAAAGATGTAGTGCATAAGGGCAGACCAATTGTACTGTTCATCAGAGCGGATACGGTCCGCCCAGACTGTAGACTCAGCCAAGTGAGGTTCCCCTACTTTTTTTAGCAGGGTTTCTACCTCGGTGGCCACTTGTGGATTTAGGTAGTGCCAAGCGATTTCTCCGGCTACATTTTTGGGGATGGTAGCAGGGGGCGAGGTCTCCTCTATGTGCCTGCAGGCCTAGACGATGCAAATGTCGTTTTCAGTGATGACTTCGATACCGACACCCTCTTCGCCTGGGTGGATTCCGAAGACCTGGATAGCGGCACCATGGAGCGTAACGCTCTCGCCAGTGATTGGTGGACCAAGTTTGATTTGCGCATAGATCAGGAACTACCCGGCTGGAGGGCAGAAGACAAGGTCAACGCCTACTTAGTTATCGAAAACCTGGGCAATCTGCTAAATGACGATTGGGGCGTAATGTACGAAGGCGCCTTCCCTCGCTATCAGGCTGCAGTGGATGCAAGCATCGATGATCAAGGCCGCTATGTCTTTAACGAATTTAACGACCCGCCTGGTCAAACTCGAGTTAGCGACGCTTCCCGGTGGAGTCCACGTATGGGTATCCGTTACGAATTCTAACCATCAAAAAAGCCGCGGCAAATGCTGCGGCTTCTCTATACCCTTCTCAGCTATACCAACACTGAAATTGAGATTTATGAACTACCGAGCCAACGGGCCAAGGTCTCACGGAGCAGATCCTTGCTTAAAGGTTTGGTCAGATAATCATCCATCCCTGCCGCCAAGCAACGCCCCTCAAACTGCTCTTCAGTAGTACTGGTGAGCGCAACGATAGGCAGGCGATCATCAGGTAGATGCTCCGTCTCCCAGCGACGCAATCTCTCAATAATCTCAGCACTGTGATCCGTATTTTGCTGGCAATCCACCAGAACCAGATCGTAGTGTCCCTCGGAGAGACGCAATAGCGCCTCATCTCCATTACCGGCGATATCTACCTTGTAGCCAAGTGCCTGTAGCATTTCCTCGGTTACCCACTGGTGCGGTCGGGACTCCTCCACTAGCAGTAAGGTGTACTGACGTGGTTGGTCCGCACCACCGGTAATAACACGGCGAGTGCTCTTTTTGGCTCCCCCAAAGAGTCGTTCCACTATGACATCATGCAACTCCTTGCGCGTTACCGGACGGCCCAAATATAGAGCGGAAGGAACTGCATTGTGCAATTGGGTAAATTGGGACTTCTGACCAAATCCGCCCAAACAAATCACGGGGCACTCCCTGCCTTCAGTATGAGCCTTATACAAATAAGGAGATATGGAATTAAAAAGGGTTTCATCCCCCATAGCAGGCACCAGGATCACCAACTGGTTGCGTTCTAACGCCTGTTTTAGCAGCTTCTGGACTTCACATTCGCAGCCTTCGCACCAGCGCAGGGATTTAACATCCATGCCAAATGAGCGCAGCACCTGGACCAGCCCGGAGATAAACAAACCTTTTTGGTGAATCATTAGGACTTCACTGTCCTGCAGGCGCCGATCGGGGGAGAGATAAGTACGCTGGTTAGGCTCCATACTGAACTTGATCACCACCTGATAGCGATTGCCATCGGGAGTGGAGTGCAACTGCAGATAGCCACCCATTGCTTCCGCCAAGCCTTTGGCGATAGAGAGTCCAAGACCGGTTGTTACTTGAGTGGTATCCATCCGCGAGAAAGCGCCGAACAGCTCGCTCTCATCAGGGAGAATCTCGCCACGCCCATCATCCATCAGGGTAATATTCAGCTGTCCTTCCACTGAGGTGATTGGCGTAAAACCCACCTCCCCCCAAAGTTCACCGCGTTGGGCAATACCCGTTGCTGAATCCACTAAGTTACGGATAAGCTGAGCGACTTTGCGGTTGTCCCCAGTAACCATCACCGGCAGGGTGTCATCAATCTGAAAATTAAATTCAAGGTCCTGGCCGTGGGCCGCACGTGCGGCAAATTTAAAGGACTTTTCAATAGTTTTAACCAGGTTAAATGGCCCCTGACGTAAACGAATGTCCTTGCGTGCCACACGGGTAAACAGTCCTACATTGTCTACCAGCTTGAGTTGTTGGCTGCCAGCAGTCTTGGCCAATTCCACCCACTCACGCTGGCGCTCGCTTAAAGGCTCCGCCTCCAGGAGAGAGAGCGCGCCAAGGGCATCAGACAGCTGGCTGCGAAATTCCTGGCCAATATTGACGATAAACTCATTAGTCAATTCAACGGCAGCTTCAGAATGCTTACGTGCCGCTGCAAGGCTGCTGGCGCGCTGTTGCAACTCTTGCATTGCCGACAATCGCTCCCAGTAATTTTCCGATTCACGCCGCCCCTGGTGTGCAGTCAACCAGATAAATGCCAAAGTCAGGGTGCCGTAAATTGTACCGAGGATCATTCCTGAAAAGAGTGCCATTAACGCCGCGGGCAACAGAGAGGTAGCAGTAAACCAAGTGAGGAAGCGATGATATGGGGAAAATACTGTGGTGACGCTGGAACAAAAAATCACCGAGTAAATCCACAGAAAATGCGTCTCCGGTGCAAACCCCATCAGATAGACAAAGTAGAATAGGGTCACGCCCCACCAGATAGAGCCAAGAATGGAGACGAAGAAATAATGATCTCGCCAGCGGTTCGGTCCTGCACTATAGAGCGAGTCAAAGCGGAATACGTAGTACCCTCTAAGCAGGGTAAGCACTACCAATCCACCCCCCAGAATCAGTAGCAAGCGCGGTGCCTCAAGACGCATATCGCCAATCGTGGCGGCAATCAAAAAAGCACACAGGGAGAGCAGCATGCCGCGCCGACTGTACTTGGCGATACGCATATCGGTGGCGCGACAGATACGTCTGTCTTTCTGCACCTTCAGTTCAGGGCGATCAAATAGTGGCATTTCGATCTTCCCTGGAACACTGAGTATTCGGTGACATAAAGCCCCCTAGCCTATCCCAAGTACTTCAACGAGTACCGTTTTTATAATAAATCCGAGCAACCCCAGGCCCAGAGCAAGAAACAGGATAAAGGTCCCGAACCTCCCCGCCTTAGACTCCTTAGCCAGATTCCAAACAATAAACACCATAAACAGGATAAGTGCGCCAATGCCCAACCATAGGGAGTACTCTTCAAACTGCTCGAACGTCATGCGGCTCTTCGCTCAAAAATTTGGCGCGCATTGTACAGTGCTTATGGGCCGTAGGTAAGGCTTGGCAAAATACAGTCGAACAGCGTACCATTTGCGTATGACTGCCCATTCATGCCCCCTGATAGTAGTCTCCATCCTCTTGGGCATGAGTGCCGCAACGCAGGCGGCGCACCTCTTTCTCCCGGTAGCGACTATCATGCCAGCACCGTGGGAGTGGCTCACCGGACAGGAAGCAAAGATCTGTTTTGTCAAAAACTTCAGGATCCTGGATCTCTTCACCCCACAGATAGCGGCCAACCACTGTTAACTCATAAGGATTGGAAAGCGTAACAACATCGGCCACTTCGACCAAATGCTTGGTGGTTACGTCTTTAAAAAGCATAGTGGCACCCTTTTCCTCTTTCTGATTTTAGTATAGGGCTTTTGGCGGCATTTCCTACGGAATCTGTGAATAGACGCGGTGATACCCAAGGGCATCTCATATTGGAGGACGGGGTCGATGTGTACTGTTTCACCCTTGGCAAGCTGTGTAGAGCAGGTTAAAGGGAAGCTGCGCCCCTAGGAGCCGTTGGCAACCGGCTATTTTTAGGGGCGGCTATAGGATCAACCTTCAATTGTCAGGCGTGCGGAGACCATACCCTGCTCTGGCAGAGCATCCAGGTTAATAGTGCGCACACCAAGCTGCTCTTTTATCAGTTGGTTTAGCCAAGGTTGCAGATCCTGGTAGCGAACTTCCTCAATCCAGAGGCGAATTCGGTTATCCCCCTCGGGTTCAAAGCGTTTAATGGCGATCTGGTTACTCTTTGCCGCAGTGGTCACCCTTTGCAAGAGAGTTCCGGATGCCTTGCCAGGTCCACTGTTGGGCTTGATACGCGCCAATACCGGACGCTGGGACTCCATCCACTGAACCAGCTCACTTGCCTCCTCAGCGCGAATACGGGACTCATCAAAGAACCCCTTTGCCGGGCTATACAAGCCATAGACTATGAATAGCCCGCCGACAAACAAACCCAGGAGTAAAAGCGCACGCTGGTCACTAGAAGACAGCGCTTGCCACTTTTGCTTCCACTGTTCGATTTGCTCTTTCATGCTTCAATAACTTCCAAACTTTTTATACTTTTAAGCATGTCGCCATCAGCGCACACGAACCCGCCCCGATACACCTTTTTTTAACTCATTTGCACCGAGCAAATCTGCACGCAAACCATTACCGGATAATTTACTCACAAAGGTATCCAGTTCGGACAGGTTGGAAGCCTGCAGCTGCAGGACCATTTCGCCACGCTGCCCATCAAAGCGCAGGGATTGTAACTTGAGCTCCTTACCTCTCTGCTCTGTCCAGACCTTACTCAATTGCTGCATCTGCGTAGTAAAAGCACCGCCTTGATTACCCGCATTTTTAAGAAAACCATCGAGCTGTCGGCGCAACTGCGCCGAGGGGCGGGTATTGGGGAACAATTCCGTAAACATAATACGAGCCTGTTCTTCGGCCTGCTCCGCCTGCCATTGGAAATAGGCCCCAGCGCCGACAAAGAACAGCAGTTGAGCGGCAAAGCAAAATGCAGCGACTTTTGCCGGTTTCAGCCACCAGACACCCTCTCCTTCTCCACCGGAGAGTTGGTAATCGCCACTCAGTAAATTACTCAGCTTGCCCGGCTTGTAGCGCTCCAGGAACACCTCTTCCGGAGCCCGCTGGTTGCGCTGCAAGTGCTCGCCGAATAGCGTCTCGAGTTCACCGACGATCAACCCATCATTTTCACCTGCACCTAGCAGCAGAAGTTCTTTTTCCTCAGGTTCTTCGCCATCCCCTTCCGACTCCTCCACCGGCTCACTGCCACCCATTAATGAACTGAGCATTGACTGGAGGTATTCACGGCGAACAGAGAGCCCCTGCCCGCTCTCCTGCCAGATATGGGCCTGCTGCCCATCTAGCCAAAGGGATAAGTCGCTCTCAAACATCCCCAGCAACTGGTATTCCGCAACAGCGGCAACCAACGGCCAATTTAATCGTTCTACCTGGCTATGCAGGGCCGACATTTTCTCCCTGGCAATCGCATAAACACTACAGAGGTCACCTTCCTTCGGAGTACAGATAAAGTGCAGGTCCTCAACGTCTTCCGCCAGGTGCTCTTCCACCATGTAACCGATGGCGTTAGTCTGGCGTCGTGCCGCCTTAGGAATGGCTTCGACCCCACTCCAAACCCAGTTACCCGGCAATAGAAGCAGGGCCTTAGCGTCTTCGGCAAAAGTTAGGACCGGAGCTTCACCAGAGGTAGCTGTTGTTTCATGTTTGGGGTTGAAGGCTGAAATAAACTCATCATCCAGCGCCACCAGCTGCCATAAACCGTCCAGCCACTGGTGTAGAGTCAGCGCTTTATCAGCACTCTCTGTGAGTCTAAGTAGCACCAGCGAGGGCTTTGGTGGAGCCGCAGGCATGCCGATTTCATTCAGGCTTTTCTTTTTAAACATACGATCTTATTGACTACCTACTATCTTCACTTTCTTCTGCGGTGCCGTCATAGTCGAGTAGCTCCTGCATCATTGCACCGGAGAAAGTACGGCGCTGGCGCTGTACCACTTTCACTGCTCCATCACCACTTTCGTCGAGCCACAGTGAAGTTTCCCAGTACTGGCGATAGTCGAGGCCATCCCCCAATTGGACAGCAATGCGCGCCAAAAAGTGCTGGCTATGGAAATCAAAGTGGGTTGTCTTGGTGATGTTGTACGACGATAGATCTCCTGAATCGCTCAGGATACCTCCGGATTCACGGAACTGCTCCAGCTTGGCGACACTCGCCGAAGGGTCTACTGCCTCAATTAGCTCCTGAGAAGCGAAATTGATGTTAATTTTCGTATCACTTTCTGGCAATGCGCAGAGGAAAGGGGCAAGTTTCTGCCAATCCTCTACTTCGATTCCCTGCACTGAAGACAGTTCGGAAATATCAGTAATCAGGGTATCGGGGGTACGGTGAGCAACCTCTCCGCCCAGATAACCGTCATCCTCTGTTGCCGAAGAGCGCGGAGTATCGTTGTCATCAACCCAATCGGCGATAGTCACCGCCAAGTCTGATTTTCCGGTGACATTACCCACCAGCCTACGAAATATTTCCAACTGATCATTAGCAGAGCTATCAACGAGATTATTCACATTAAAACATGAATGTAAGTCTTTGATATTTATTCGGATTTTTCCATTATCCGGATTGAACTGCAGTGCCGGCGAGGCCCAGGCTTCCAGCATGTGGTCCGCTGGCTCTGTCGCCTCCTTATCTTCCTCATAATCTTTGAGTAGAGCCAACCTGCTCCAGGCCTCAGCACCCTCGACAAACTCAGCCAACTGAGTGTTGGCTAGTAGTGCGCCACTGCGATTAATTGCAATTTGATCCCGCGTAATGGCATGGGAGACCAGGGCAATGGCTATTACCATTACCAACAATACCGTAATCAGTGCGACACCCTGTTGATGGCCAAGAGTTTTCACGGCTTATCTCCGCTCATCATCTTCGTCATCGGGGCTGCCGCCAGGGTCGTTCGGCCCACCTGGGGTGCTTGGGGTAGAAGTGAATTCAGCCGTGGGGAATGGGAATACTCTACGGATTTCACCATACTGCCGAGTGAGCAGTATGAACTCAATGGCCTTCGGTAGCCGGTTATCGGCACTATTGGATGATGCTGTAGTACCGACTGGAGGCCACTGGATAACCCAGGCTTCGGTTTCCGGGTCGAAGTAGCGCAGAGAGAGGCTCTCGACCCCCGTCATCAAAGGCTCAACAGTGGGCTCCGAGTCGGGCCCACGATCCAGGACCTGCCAGCGACTACGCAGAAGCAACGCACCTGAGTCCTCTTCCTGAGCGAAAGAGTCACGCTCATCTGTTTCCGGGTAGCCGATGCTATATCCGAGCCGTTGCAGTTCACCTCGAGGCTCATTGGTTAAATTGGCGGCACCCAGACGAGTAAATTCAAATTCATCCTCATCACCGCGCAACGCCGCTTCATAACCGCTATAGGCATTTTTGATGGGCCTCGCCGTCAGCTGGCGCAGGTCATCTTCCAAGCGGTATAGGGCCATTGAGAAACGGCGCAATTCCTCAGCGCGCTGCTCCACGGCATGGTCAGTGCCCCTAAAAACATCCAGCAGGGAAAAAGAGCCAACACTGATAATGGCTACCAGCACCAGCACAACCAGTACTTCGACAAGAGTAAAGCCAGACTGGCGATCTAATTGGTGGGTCGTCATTCCAGTTACTCCTGCGCCGCCCAAGCATCCAATGTCAGGGTCGGATTTTCAGCTTCGGGATAGCCCACCTCGATAACAATATGCCGCAGGCGCTCTTCACTGGTCGCTTCCACTCGAGCGGTTACTTCCCACTCCCGTTGAGCAAAACTGACCTCTTCCTTTTTCTCACCCAGCGGAGGCCAGGGAGTCTGCAGGCGCACTTGGGATAGTATTTGCTGTGCCACCCAGTTGGCGGCGAGTCGCTCTTCCATAATCCGCTGCTGGCGGACACTGCGCTGCATGGCCTGCAATACACTAGCGGCAATGACCCCAAAGATCACCAGCGCAACCAGCACCTCCACCAAGGTGAATCCACCCTGGGAAGTGAAGCGCTTGTGATTAAAATTCATCGGCCTGCCACTCTAGTTGCAGGCCGTATAGGCTGTTATAGGAAATCGTAGCGCCCCGAGCAAAATCGCCATCCTCAACCAGATAAACAGCTAACTCCACCGGAAGGACTTCCCCACTGGAAAGCGCGACAAATTGAGGTTTGGCGCTCTCTTCAATTGAGTTCTCCTCTTCAGCAAACTCAGTGGATTCCGTCGAGGGCAGTTCCGCTTCGGCAATAACTTCAAGGCGCACATTGGGCGGAAACTCGTGGGCCGCAAAACGCTGGCCGCGATTACCGACTGCTGCAGCATCAGGCTCCTGCCAAGTCAAAGTGGTAGGATCGAAACGCACTACGGTATAAGACTCTGGCTCCAGCACCACTCCGTAGTGAGCCTTATCAATCAGAGCGCGATCGGCGACCAGTTGCAATAGTGCGGAAAGGCGCTGTACCTCCCCTTCCCAAACTCGCGCACCGGAACTGCCCAGGGACATAATGGCCATCCCGGCGAGCGTGGCAATAATCACAATCACCACCAGGATCTCAACCAGGGTGAAACCGCGATTGCGCGTGAGTCTCTTTTGCGTAAGTCGCCTGTACATCAGGTGCTTTTACCGGGGTTACAGATCAGCAGCAAAAATATCTGCGGCTTCACCTTCGCCACCGGGCTTGCCATCGGAGCCCAGGGAGAAGAGGTCAAAGGCACCGGTGCTACCGGGGCTGATGTACTGGTATTCATTGCCCCAAGGGTCCTTCGGCGCTTTCTTCAGGTAGGGCTCGGTCCAGTTCTTAGCTTCAGGGAAGCCCGAGGGGCGGCTCACCAATGCAGTCAAACCCTGGTCTGAACTCGGGTAAACGAAGTTATCCATACGATACATATCAAGTGCAGTCTCGATCGCACGCAGGTCTACTTGAGCCGCCTTCATGCGCGCCTCACCGGTTCTACCTAGTACATTGGGTACCACCAGGGCACCGAGTACACCGAGAATCACGATCACCACCATGATTTCGATCAGCGTAAAACCACCGCTTCTACGTAAACTTTTCATTTTCATCTCCTCTTTACCCGAGTTGAGAGTTTTTTAATATTTACACGACCAGTTCATTCATGCTCAGGATCGGCATCATAATGGCCATTACGATAAATAGTACGATAGCGGCCATGACCAGCAACATAAGTGGTTCGAACAAGCTCACAAAAGCGGTAACCGCACCCTGCAAATCCTGCTCCTGGGATTCCGCCGCCCTTTGCAACATCTCATCCAGAGTCCCGGAAGACTCACCACTGGCAATCATGTAGATCATCATTGGTGGGAAATAGCCAACATCCTCTAGCGCCTTGTGCAGGCTACCACCTTCACGCACTGACTTCTGTGCAGCTTCCAGGCGATCCTTAAGGAAGTCATTGGTCATTACCCCGCCGGCAATCCCCATGGCCTGCACCAAAGGCACACTACTGCCAGTAAGAATCGCCAGGGTACCCACATAGCGGGCACTCTGAGCACCACGCACCATCCAGCCGATGATTGGCAGCTCCAACAGGCGGTGATGAAAGCGAAAACGCACAGCCGGACGTCGCAGCATAAAGATAACGCCCGCAATAATCGCACCTAAGGCGGGCGGTACCAGCCAACCCCAAGCGGAAATGAAGTCACTTAACGAGACCAGGATCCGGGTGGCAAGCGGCAATACTTGGCCAGTGCCAGTGAATACTTCGATCACATCGGGTACCACGTACACCATCAATCCTGTGACCACCAGAATACAGATAAATACCAACACTACCGGGTAGATCAAAGCCAACTGTACTTTCTGTCGAAATTGCTGCTGGCCTTCTGTGTAGTCTCCAAGGCGCTCCAATACTGAATCCAGGTGGCCGGAGTGCTCACCTGCCTCCACTGTAGCGCGGTAGAGCTTCGGAAAAGCACGAGGAAAGCTGCCCAGGGCCAGTGCGAAACTGTGCCCCTCCAGAATTTTACCCCGTACAGCCAGCACTACCCGACGAATTTTCTGATTGCGGGTCTGGTTGGCGATAGCCCCCAGAGTTTCCTCCAGAGGGATACCGGCGCGCAACAGGGTCGCAATCTGCCGTGTCAGCAGGGCCAGGTTTTTAATGCTGAGGCCGGGACTGCCGGACATAATTCCGCCAGCACTCTTTTCAGTCTGTTCAGCGGCGGGAGCCACGTCCAGGGGCACCATACCTTTTGCACGTAATTGTTGGCGCGCGGAGCGAGCGCTGTCGGCCTCCAGGGTCCCCTTACTCTTTCGACCGGATGCCGCCAGAGCCGTATATTCAAATGCTGCCACGATCAGGACTCCTGGGTAACTCGCATCACTTCCTCAAGGGAAGTCCTGCCTGCCAAAATCTTGGCAATACCATCATCGCGGATACTCGGGCCCAGCTTGCGCGCTTCCGCTACAAGTTTGTTTTCAGACGCGCGGTCGTGGATCAATTGCCGTATAACCTCATTCAACGGAACCAATTCGTAGATACCGATCCGCCCCACATAACCACTGTGGTTACATTCCTCACAGCCATTAGGGCGGTAGATAATAGTTTCCGCTTCGGGATCAACGCCGAGCACTTCCCTCTCGCCCTGATCGGCGACATGCGGTTGCTTACAGGCAGGACAGAGAACTCGCACCAAGCGCTGGGCCAGCACGCCAATCAAACTCGACGACAGCAGGAAGGGTTCGATACCCATATCGACCAGTCGAGTTACCGCACCCAAAGCGGTATTTGTGTGCAGCGTGGAGAGAACCAAATGCCCCGTCAAACTCGCCTGAATGGCGATCTGCATGGTTTCCAAGTCCCGGATTTCGCCCACCATCACCACATCCGGGTCCTGACGCAAAATAGCGCGCAGGCCGCGGGCAAAGGTCATATCTGCCTTGGTATTAACCTGGGTCTGGCCCACGCCTTCCAGGTTGTATTCCACCGGGTCTTCTACGGTAAGGATATTTTTCTCACGGCTGTTGATACTGCCAAGGCCCGCATACAAGGTGGTGGTTTTACCGGAACCCGTCGGGCCAGTGACCAAAATAATACCGTGCGGATGGCCAAGCAGGTCTGTCATAACACGGAGGTCACGCTCCGCCATGCCCAACTTACCCAGATCCATATTGCCCGCCTGCTTGTCGAGCAAGCGCATTACCACCCGCTCCCCGGCCGAGGACGGCATGGTGGAAACTCGGACATCCACTTCGCGCCCAGCCATGAGCAGAGAAATACGGCCATCTTGGGGAACGCGCTTTTCCGCGATATCCAGTTTGGCCATTACCTTGATCCTCGAAACCAGCAGCGGTGCCAGAGCACGGCGTGGCTGTAATACCTCACGCAAAACACCATCAACCCTGAAGCGTACAACCAAGCGCTTCTCAAAGGTCTCAATATGAATATCCGACGCACCTTGTTTAAGTGATTCTGCAAAAATTGCATTGATCAGCTTAACGATGGGTGCATCATCTTCCTGCTCCAATAGATCTTCGGTTTCCGGTAGTGAATCTGCAACCGCAGCGAGATCCAGATCTTCACCAAGCCCCTCCACCTCCGAAAGGTTGCCGCCCTCACGGTTTTCGTACAGGCGCTGCAATGCTATCTGAAAAGCCCCTTCCTCAACGGCTTCCAGGCTTACTGTACTACCATTAATCCGCTGCACCTCGGCAATGGCCGAGGGGCTCAACGGAGCAACATACTGACATATCGGCTGACCTTCCTGCTCCACCAACAGGACTCTATGACGCTTGGCGAAAGCGTACGGAAGGCGGCGAATAGTTGGAGTCCCTGTTCCTAGTTCGGCCGTCATTTAGCTTCTTCAACCTCCAGCACCTCAACTTCCACCTCACCGGGCACCCCTTCCTCAACTGGCATCCCTTCCAGTGCCTCTTCCAGGTTATCAACGGCATTGATAGAGCCATCTACCGGGGCGGGGCTTTCGTTATAGGTACCAGTGGGCGGCATCATGTCAGGCAGAGCATCGCCACGGTGCCAATCCCAAAGGAGGCTGGTTCTGTCTTTGATATATATTTGCTTCTGTTGAAGATCCATATAGCGCTTGCGAGTTTCCTCATAACCGGCTACCTGAGTGCTCAGGATCTTAGGCTTCAGGAACACCATTAGATTTGTTTTTGTAACTTTCTTTGTATTATTCCTGAACAGACGACCTATTCCAGGGATATCTCCCAGAAGGGGCACCTTTTGCACAGAGTCTGTAACATTATCCTCAATCAACCCACCCAGTACCAAAATGGCGCCGTCGTCGATCAACACCTTGGTGCGAATCTCACGTTTACTGGTAATGATATCCGAGGCCCCAGCGGCCTCTTCGACTGCCGCCGAAACAAGGTTTTCTACCTTCTGCTCAATTTCCAGAGTTACGGAATTGTTGTTATTTACCCTAGGAGTCACCTTGAGGGTAGTACCGATATCTTCACGCTGAATAGTGGTAAACGGGTCGTTATTACTACCGGACAACAACTGTTCACCCGTAACAAATGGCACGTTCTGGCCAACCAGGATCTCAGCTTCTTCATTATCCAGAGCCATAATCGTCGGGGTTGACAAGATATTCGTGTTGCCAGCCGTAGCGAGCGCACTGACCGCAACTCGCAGGTCAGTGCCGCTTAGATACCCGAGGTGCAGCGCGTTGGCCCCAGTAATATCCTTAATTGGCAGTGAGAATGGATTAATTTCACCTTCGGTAACAGGATCCAGGGTGTTATTCCACCCCGCAACAACATTATCATCTGCCCCAGCGATCCAGCTAATACCTAGCTCATTATTGGTTTTCTCATTAACCTCAACGATAATTGCCTCAATCAGCACCTGCGCCCGACGCACATCCAATCGCGCGATAACGCCTTTCATAGTTTCCAGCAGAGCCGGCGGCGCAGTCAGCACCAGTGCATTAAGGGATTCATTGACCTGAATACTGACTTCAACATCTGCAGCCTGTTGGTCTTTTTCCGTATTTTGAATACTGCCACTCATGCCTTCGAGAATCGGCTTTAAATCTGCAGCATTGGCATATTGCACATACACCACCGCAGTATTACCTTCCCCATCGAGCGGCTGATCGAGGCGACTGATCACCGTCTTAATCTGCTGGCGGGTCACAGGATCGCCGGTCAGGAGAATACTGTTAGAGCGCTCATCCACAGAAATACGCAGCGGCTGCACCTCTTTGCCTGCCCCCTTACCACCACCAGACTGCAGTAAGTCAGTCAGAACCTGCTTAACCTCTTTCGCGGAGGCAAACATCAAAGGCACTACCTCAATATCAATAGCGCCAGCGCGATCCAACTGTTTTACCAAGCGCACGATCTGATCAATATTTGCCGCACGATCGGCGATAATCAGAGTATTGGTATCGGCGTAAGCAGCGAGGTGACCAGTTTGTGGAATGAGCGGGCGCAGCATAGCAATCAGCTGGGATGCTGAAATATTTTCAACCCGCACTGTGCGCACAACCAGAGATTCAGCTGGTGCACGGGTATTTTCGTCAGCCACCGGAATCGCCTGTTGTTTAGCGAGCGCGTCGGGCACCACTTTCCAGGTGTCCCCCTGCTCCACTAAACTAAAGCCATTCACCTGCAGCACCGACATAAACACATCAAAAGCTTCCTGGTGTGTCATGGGATCACCGGCTACGACGGTGACTTTTCCCTTGACATTGGGATGGACAATAATATTTTTCCCAGTGAAATCCGCAGCCCAGTTAATCAGGTCACGAACATCGGCATTGTCGAGTGATATGGTAACTGTCTCGGGGCTTTGAGCCAGCGTTGCAGTAGACACAAAAAAACTAAATCCGACCGCAATCAGCCGTCGATAAAACATCTTCATCATTATTTATCTGGCTCTAGTAAATGTTTAAAAACTCAAAACAATCTAGGTAAACAGTTTTATTGGGGTTGACGCTGAGCACGGCGCTCACGGGCCATTTCACGAAGCTTTTCCATTCGCTCCCGGATGCTCTGCTGATTTTCTCCACGCTGGCCCGCACTTCTCGTGCTAATTTGGCTGGCCTTGCGGGCAAGGCTGGAGTAATTCTTAAGCGGAACATTCGGGCGACCATCCACTTCCGGGTAGGTCAATTTTTCCATCTTGCCATTACGACGAAGAACTACATGGTCTACCTCAACAGAATAGAGTTCCGCGCCACCCGGCAGAGAGTCACCTACGTACAAACGCTTCGCAGGTTTTCCTTTTTCGGCCACAAGTGCACTGGCTTTACTCTTGTCACTACTGTCTAACACACCAGACAAGACAATATTCAGCTGGGTAATAGGGAGATTGGAGAGATCAACTTCGGGGATATCTTCTTTTTTCTTGGCATCCGCATAGCCAAAGAAAGGCGTATTCGGTATTGAGGCGGCTTGTGGCGCGCTCACCCTTTGGTCATTGCGCTCAGCCAGCAAGGTCTCTTCTGGCGCACTGGGAACCAGCAGGGAGCCATAGGCAAACAGGTTGCCAGAGACCCATAGCAGACCCACTGCGGATGCCGCCATAGTGCCTCGGGATAGAACTCTACCCGACTCACCCTGGCCAAAACCGGTGCCAACTGAGCCAACTGCTCGTTTTAATGGGGACATGAATATACCCACATACACGTTCAACTTTTTTGAGGTTATTGGTTTTTGACGCCTATTTTGTTGTCTCAGCTCGAGAAAGGCAATGTTCCTGCCCAGTTAAACACTACAAACATACATTTCGTCCCCTGAATTGCTCACTAGTTCCGCCACAAAAATAGAAAAGGCGGCTTATTGCCGCCTTTTCAACACTGGTCAGTATAGTAATCAGGAATTACAGTTTTGCTTCAAACTCAGGAACCGCTTCAAACAAGTCTGCAACCAAGCCGTAGTCAGCAACAGAGAAGATAGGCGCTTCTTCATCCTTGTTGATGGCCACAATAACCTTTGAATCCTTCATACCCGCCAGATGCTGGATGGCGCCGGAAATACCAACGGCGATATACAAATCGGGAGCGACAATCTTACCGGTCTGGCCAACCTGCATATCATTGGGGACAAAACCAGCATCGACTGCGGCGCGTGAGGCACCAACCGCTGCACCCAGCTTGTCAGCCAACTTGTACAGCATTTCGAAGTTGTCGCCATTTTGCATTCCGCGTCCACCAGAGATGACCACGCTTGCGGCAGTAAGTTCCGGACGATCGGATTTGGCGAGTTCTTCGCCGACAAAAGAGGAAACACCAGCGTCATCAGCAATATCGATTGACTCAACTGCCGCACTCCCACCCTCAGCAGCAACTGCATCAAAAGCGGTGGTACGCACAGAGATTACCTTGATGGCATCTGAACTCTGAACAGTTGCGATTACATTACCGGCGTAAATCGGTCGCTTGAACGTATCAACGCTCTCTACTGCGACAATGTCGGAAATAGGCTGGACATCCAGCAGCGCTGCCGCGCGCGGCAGCATGTTTTTACCTGTGGTAGTTGCTGGCGCAAGGATATGACCGTAGTCCTTACCCAGATCTGCAACCAGCTTGGCAACATTTTCGGCCAGCTGATGCTCGTAAGCTGTGTTATCAGCCAGAAGTACCTTGTTCACGCCATCAACTTTTGCAGCAGCTTCTGCAACAGCAGCACAGCCTGAGCCGGCAACCAGGACGTCAATATTGCCACCAATTGCCTTGGCAGCAGCGACAGTGTTGAGCGTAGCGCCCTTCAGCTCGGCGTTGTCGTGTTCAGCAATAACCAGGATGCTCATCAGATTACCTTCGCCTCGTTTTTCAGTTTTTCTACCAATTCCGCAACGTCGGCAACTTTGACGCCTGCCTGACGCTCAGCCGGCGGCTCAACTTTCAGGGTCTTAGTGCGAGGAGCGATATCTATGCCCAGCTCATCTGGGGTGGTGGTATCGAGAGGCTTCTTCTTGGCCTTCATGATATTCGGCAGCGAAGCGTAGCGAGGCTCATTCAAGCGCAGATCAGTGGTAATAATGGCCGGCAGCTTGAGTTCAACGGTTTGCAGGCCACCGTCGATCTCACGGGTAACTTTAACGGTACCGCCTTCCACAGATACTTCAGAGGCAAAAGTGCCCTGCCCCATTCCCGTCAACGCGCCCAGCATCTGGCCAGTCTGGTTATTATCGCCATCAATGGACTGTTTACCCAGAATCACCATTTGCGGCTCTTCTTTTTCAACAATCGCTTTCAGGCACTTGGCTACGGCCAAAGGCTGCAGCTCGGCATCGGTCTCCACCAGGATACCGCGGTCAGCGCCCAGAGCCAGAGCGGTGCGGATTTGCTCCTGGCACTGCTTGGACCCCATGGAAACGGCGACTATCTCGCTGACAACGCCTTTTTCCTTCAAGCGCACCGCTTCTTCAACTGCAATTTCGCAGAAGGGGTTGATAGACATTTTGACGTTGGCTGTATCAACGTCAGTGCCGTCCGCCTTGGGGCGAACTTTGACGTTGTAGTCAACAACGCGTTTCACAGCTACAAGAACTTTCATGGAAATCCCGTCTCAAATATGCTTTTTAACAGCCGCAACTGACGATTCACATCGCGAGCGGATACGGTGTTCTGGTCAAACAAGTGTTTGAACGGCGTGTATGGTGGCGGTTCTATACAGCAAAATCAATAGCCAAATAGAGGTCATCACCGCCACTCACTATATCTATTTCCAACCATAGTGGCGGCCTATCCCTTCTTCCTAAGCTGTTGAAATACAGCACATTTGCCATAGCAAATGATTAGTCATGCAATTGGTAGGGTTGATTAAACGCCTATATAATCGGCCACCAATATAAATGATAAGGCCAGATTGGCCGCATAAAGTTGAATACAACTGCTGAGGAGAGTGCCGTGGAACGCGAATCAATGGAATACGATGTAGTGATCGTGGGTGCCGGTCCCGCCGGATTGGCAGCGGCCTGCCGTATTCGCCAGCTCAATGAAGACATCTCAGTATGTGTCGTGGAGAAGGGCTCTGAGGTCGGCGCCCACATCCTGTCAGGCGCAGTCTTTGAACCTACCGCCTTGAATGAACTTTTTCCCGACTGGAAAGAGCGCGGCGCCCCGCTGAATACCGAAGTAAAGGGAGATGACATCTACGTCCTGCGTAGCGATGAAAACTCCATCAAGGTACCCAACTTATTTGTGCCCAGTACCATGCACAACGAGGGTAACTACATCATCAGCCTCGGTAACCTGTGCCGCTGGTTGGCAGAACAAGCGGAAAACCTGGGGGTGGAAATCTTCCCAGGCTTCGCTGCAGCCGAAGTGCTCTACAACGAGGACGGCACTGTAAAAGGTATCGCCACTGGCGATATGGGCGTTGGCATGAATGGCGAGCAAAAAGACTCCTATATGCCAGGCATGGAGCTGCACGCAAAATATACCCTGTTTGCCGAAGGTTGCCGCGGCCACTTGGGCAAGCAATTGATCGAGCGCTTCAAGCTGGATGCGGACACCGATCCACAGCACTACGGTATTGGCGTCAAAGAAATCTGGAAGGTACCCACAGACAAGCACCAGCAGGGCCTGGTGGTGCATACGGCCGGCTGGCCCCTGGACCAGAGTGGCACCCATGGTGGCGGCTTTCTCTACCACCTGGAAGACAATCAGGTTGTGGTTGGCCTGATTACTGACCTCGCTTACAGTAACCCGCACGTGAGCCCATTCGACGAATTCCAACGCTACAAGCATCACCCGGTGATCAAACAGTACTTGGAAGGCGGGGAGCGTGTTGCCTACGGTGCTCGCGCCATTGTTAAGGGCGGCCTGCAGTCCCAGCCGAAGATGACCTTCCCCGGTGGCCTGCTGATCGGCGACAACGCCGGCACCCTGAACTTTGCCAAGATCAAGGGCAACCACACCGCAATGAAGTCAGGCATGATTGCCGCGGAATCAGTGGTGGAAGCCCTTGCTGCTGATCGCAGCAATGAAGAGCTGACCGACTACACCACCAAGTACCGCGATAGCTGGGCCTGGAAAGAATTACACCTGCAGCGCAACTTCGGCCCGGCTCAGCACAAGTGGGGCAACATCTTTGGCTCTGCCTATGCATTTGTGGATATCAACCTTTTTAAAGGCAAGCTGCCCTGGACCCTGCGCGACACCAAAGCAGATCACGCCCAGCTCAAGCCGGCAGCAGATTGCGCAAAGATCGACTACCCAAAACCCGATGGCGTTCTCAGCTTTGACAAGTTATCTTCCGTATTTATTTCCAACACAAACCACGAGGAAGACCAGCCCTGTCACCTGGTCCTGAAAGATCCTGAGATCCCACTGAACCACAACCTGCCGATCTACGACGAGCCCGCACAGCTTTACTGCCCTGCTGGGGTCTATGAAGTGGTTGAAGATGCCAACGGTAAGCGCTTCCAAATTAACGCGCAGAACTGTGTGCACTGCAAGACTTGTGACATTAAAGACCCCACCCAGAATATTGTTTGGGTAACACCGGAAGGTGGCGGCGGCCCCAACTACCCGAACATGTAAGTTTGTCGATTTCAATGGCGCCTTCGGGCGCCATTTTTGTTTTTTAATTTTATTACTCAAGCTTCTCTAGGAGATGCATAACCGGAGCAAATTCCTGCTGCCGAAAGTTAGCAGCAGGAATTAGAGAGATTAAAAATTAAAACTTGTATTGAGCACTCAACGCAAAGGTCTGTCCCGGCTTCTCCTCAAAGACGAGAACACCATCACGCCCTATCTCAATAGATTCATCCAAAAGATTTTACATCTTGGCTTTTATTGTTACCTCCTCAGTGGGGCACCAAGAATAAGTTAGGTCCAGCAAGTGGAAAGGTTGTTCGTAAGCGTCAGGATCTAAATTGCGGCCAGCCACATACAAGCGCTCACCAAATACGTTATACCCCAATGTTGCAGTGTGGTCGCCATCTGGACTATCAAAGCCCAGCAGCATGTTCACAACATATTCGGATGCTCCCATCATCCTGATTCGGGATATCAGTGGTCGCGGTTGCATCAGAAAAGAACCAATCGAAAACCAACTCTTCCGGTACCCAGTTGAAAAATTCAAGAGGGAGAAGTGTTCTGGTTTCAGGACCCAGGGAGTGACTGCCCTGCACTTGATTCAGAGCTAATTCCCGCTCCTCATACTTCAGCAAATACTCGCGGTAGCCAGAACCATCTGATACCTGTCTATTTTCGTTAAAGTAATCTGTGATAGAGGTTTCATCATCGGTATTGCACAAGAACAGGCTCGTACTTTCAATGGCATGTTCATCGGCAAAACGCAATCCCAAATTAAAGTTGCCGCTGATATCCACTGAATATGTAGACTTCCTGCGGTAATTCACTTGCTCGTCGGGGGCGCCAAAGTTTCGCTGTGTTCTCTCCGCCTCTCTCCACTGACTCTTATAAGAAGCCCCAGCCAAAAAACCCAACTCCCAATTCTCATCAAGGTAAAAACGGTTACCCACACTCGCTTTTACATCGCCATCGGGATCCGTTGAGCCCTCTTCTATGGAAATATTACGATTGAGATTTAAAGCCAGTTTACGATTTAATGCCTGGGCGCCAACATCAGCCTCCTGCTCACTAGCATACTGATTCCCTTCCTCAATAAGAACTTTTCTGATATCTGAAGTACTCAAGCCACCCCTGAAGCGCTTTAGAGCAGCAGATATTTCATCTGGGAGCGCCCTAGTACCTTCATCGGTTCCAAAGACGCCATCATCCCCACCCTGGTAACTAAGAGCCTCACTATCGGTTTCTGTATAAGTCCCTGTACCCAATTCGACTGAATATGTCAGGTCATCAGGAATTCCCTTTGTTCGAATATCCACATTACCCCCACCAAAGCTCGCGGCCTGATCAGCAGAGTAACTCTTTTGCACTGCCAGGGAATCCACGATAGAGGTAGGAAATAGATCAAGAGGGATCACGTTTCGTGTCAGATCCGGTGATGGCACGGTGGCGCCATTCAGCGTAGTACTGGAATAACGCTCTCCTAACCCCCGCACATAGACGAACTTGCTGCTCACTAGAGACAATCCAGATACCCGCCTTAGTGCCGCTGCAACAGTTGAATCCCCTACCCGACCAATCATCTCGGCACCGAGGATATCGGTAACAACCTCTTCTTCCAGGCGCTCACTACCAGGGCTTCCGCCGAATCCCTCAAGCGCCCGTGAGCCATCACCTCTTCTATGCCCTGCGCCGCATCAGCTTGCGCTTCAAGCAATTCTGCATCTTGGGCAAATACGCCACAGAGACTGCAGTAACAGCTATTACCAGCGGCGCTCTTTGAAACTTTTCATATTTAGCCATTACACAGGCCTCTGTTATTTACTTCCCACTATTTGGGTGTCAAAACCAAACAGGGCGCCGCCTCCATCAGCGAAGGCGGCGCCCTGCAAGTTCAGGAGAACTTATCCTAACCGCTTCCCAAGCTAACTATTCAAACCAGAGAGGCTGTGCACGGCTGCCCTGATGCAACCCATAAGTCCAACCTTGAGTCCAGTCAGTGCCGTTTATATCGAGGGCGCACAGGTATGCGCGATTAAATGCAGTAACGGTGGGTTCGAAACCATCAATACGTTGCTGGTCAGCGGGCACAGTAAATATTGCAGGGTACCATCCAATAAAATGAAATTGGTATCGATACTAATCGTTGGGCTGGCTGCGCCGGAAATTGGGGCAAACTGATTGCCACTATCTACTGCCCAGCTCTCTAGATCGAAGGTATCCTCATCAGTTTTGTGCGATCTTCACAAGCGAAAATATTGGAAGTCAGCACTGCCTCAGTACCCGAGGTGGCTTCGCTGCGGGTTTGCGCACTCTCCATACGCAGGCAATAGTTGTTACCGTCATCTGCAGTTTCATCAGCTGCAAATGACGCAATGATGATGGAATTAGTAATCATCGGGTAGATACCTTCGCGCAAGCGCCAGCCAGCACCAGGATCATGGGTACTCCCCTCTTGAGCAGAGACGATACAAGTTAAACCATCTATCATTGGGCGGCTGTTGAGCCCCTGGCTGATTAAAGCAGTGTAATCAATCGTATCTTTATAAGAGCCAATACCGTCCGCTTCAATACAGTGGTTCCCATCATTTTTACTCTGGATTACTAGAGCATTGTTGATGCTTCCTCGATACCCTTCATCGATATCAATTGAATCATCACGCACATACAATGCAACATAGTTGTTAATATCTACCGCACCGCCAAAAAATTCGATTCCATCATCGAAGGTGGAGTAAATTTGTAGGTTATTTACCACAGTGCCATTACCAACTGCATCAAATGAAATGCCATTCAGCTCGTCGCCACTAGCGACTAACGCTCCGGTATGCTTAACAACTACATAGGAAAGCTCACCTGAGCTATCCGCACTATTGTCTCCCCCATAATGTGAGGTGTTATCGCCTGTGGAGCCCTCGGCTGCAACATGACATTCACCTTTTAAAGCAAAATTATCATCCCCTATTGAGCCTTCATATTGACACTTGTTGGTCACACCAAAGCCATTGATTACCATACCTCCCCATTGGGAAACGACATCAGCAGCTACCGTACCGCGCGCATCAGTTTCAGAGGTAAAAGTGATTGGAGCAGACTCAGTTCCGCGGACAAAAATTTGCGAACCGCGATTCACAACCATAAAGCTGAATTATCTTTGAAAGCAATGGTCGCACCAGCTTGGATTTCCAGCTTCACACTATCGCCACCTTTTGCGATACCTGCAGCCTGTAAATTGACGTCGCTGGAATGATTTTCACCAACAAAAAGAATTCCTTCAAAAATATGAGCACCACCTTCTACAAGCGTAGGAAGGTACAAGTCTTCGGTTAAAGGGTTAGACGCGGAAACAAAGTCGGCTCCATATCGGCAGTCTCCACTTTCATAGACACCCTGCACCCCAGTCCTTTCAATAGTTGCACATGGATTCTCACCTGTTGATCCACCGTCGGGGTTATCGACAGAGTTGTCGACCGAATTATCTACGATCTTTGACTCAACACTTACACCACCACCATCACAACCGGCCAAAAGTGCTGTAATAGCAGCTGCCAGTAAAAGTCTTTTCTGTACGCGCTTCATATTTCCCCCTACAGGAATCTTGTCCCTAAATTTGGACAGCTAATAAGCACAGAGAGGACTGAAAGACACAGCCATCAAATCAAACAATGTACTTTTTGGTTGTCCGAAAATTGTAATTAATTTATTCGCGTAGCGATTTTGACGCGGAGGAGTGTAGAAACGCCGTATTGCGAAATTGTTAATTTTTTAGTAATTTTTGTAATAAAACGTCAGCTTTACAAATTTATTGATTTTTTATTGCTTTCAAGTTTCATCGGGCTTTCAGAAAAATGATTGCTTTATGGGCATCTAGCAAATTAGTTGCGATTGAGGAGTACCTGCGCCCATATCGTAAAAAAAATTGAATGAAAGGTGGAAATCAAGTTCGACGTTTTTCTACCATATGGCGAACAAGATAAAGAATTGATAAAAAGTCAAAGCCAGCAGAATGCTGGCATAATTATATGAACTGCGCAGAATATCAATTATAAGTACCTAACAGAAAGCCCTTGCCAGCGCTTCGTATGAATAGTTTTCCCGTGGCACTGGAACCGCCTTCATGGTCCTCAGCCCAATCTATTAGTTGGTAGAACACATCCCGGGAAACCCTCGTTTGAAGGCCACCCCGAATTTCCAGGTAAGGGATTGGTTGCGGAGGGGTACCGAACTCCTGTAAGCGCCAATCACAATCCTCATCCAGTGGGATAACGTCACCCACATTGGTGGTGAATAGCAACGTTTGCGTATCATCTTTCGGGTTGCGCGCCACCTGTGTCGCCACAAAAGGCACGTCCTCTACCTGTATGCGCAATTTCTCTACAGGCGTTACCAAGAAGTACTCATCGCCTTCCCGCTTGAGAATACTGGCAAACAACTTAACCAGCGTATGGCGCTTGATCTCGGTGCCTTCGTGAATCCAGCGACCATCGCGCTTAATCACCATATCCATGTCACCACAGAAATCCGGGTTCCACTTCTCAACCGGAGGATATCCATGGAACTCTGACTGCAATTTCTGCAATTGCTGGAAAAGTGGCTCAGCCAAAGGAAGGCCCCGCAGTATGGCCGGTGGAGTGACTGCTCTCAGGCGGCTTACGGGAAGATATATCACCGATATGGACTCCCACATCCATAATAAACTCCATCAGCCCCTCTCTATCTTCGATCACATCGGCGAATGATTTGGAGTGATAGAGTTCGACTGCGCCTTGCACCAGCGCCCAGTAAGTTGAGTAGTAGTAGTAGGCAGGCACCTTTTTCAGCATGCCTTGCTCCATCCTCCGTTCAAACACCCGATTTAGGGCGGAAGCATTGGAGTTGCGGATGGCGTGCAGCTCAGAAATCATTTCCGGAGCCAAATTCAGGGCGATGATCTTCTCTTCGAGGCGCTGAAAGAGCCTATCCTTGCCAGGATCTGCCATACGGGACTCAAAGTAAGCGCGGGCCGGTGCAGTGATATCGCCCTTCTCAGCATTCTCTACAGCACCCTTAAGGCGCTCAGCGAGGGACCTCTCATAGTCCATCAGCAAACGCATGTAGATTTCTGTTTTTGAAATGAAGTGCTTGTAGATGGTGCCTTTGCCGATATCTACACGCTCGGCAATCTGCTCGACTGTGACCTTTTCTTCACCGTGCTCCAGCAGAAGCTCCAGAGCTGCATCCAGGATGCGCTGCTCTCGTGCGCGAAACCTCTGAACCTTCTCTTTTGCCTTATCCATACTTCCGACCTTCTCTGCCCGTAAAAATGGGGACTGAAATTGACTATTCATTCATGAATGATAGGCAATTCAACTCGGTTGGAAAAGTGAATCGAGGAATTAGACACCCGAATATTGAAAATATTAGTCTATTTTGCTCGTTTTTTATGCTAAAAGCCCCTGCGCAACAAGTTGAGCCCAACGCCAACCCCCAAAATTTGATAGTAACCGAGTCCCAAATCAGCATTGAAAGAAGTTGGGAGAGTAAATGGCAGTGCAGCAATCCAACCATAGGCATAGCGCATAACTTCTCAATTGAGCCCAAATTATGTACAGCCAGGCAAGCCCGACCGCCGGGAAAAGTCTCTGCTTAATTGAATTCCAGCAATGGGGCAGCGACATTATTGTCCTGAGTGCAAATTCGCAGCATCCTTTTCCCTATAGTGCTAGACGACAATCGCATTTTTCAGCCCAGAGTCATGCGGTTTAAGCCGTTTCCTAACCGAAGCTATGGAGTAATAGGCAACTACAGTCTCAAACGTGACCAATACCATTTGTTCATTCAAAATGTCCGTGGAGATAGCGACTTGGGCTGTTATTATCGTCCACCTGGCCAGTGCCTAGATGCCCGTCCAGACAATTCCGACTATCACTAATAGGTAACAGGTAGAGTCGTCCATGTTGGAAAAGCTGAGCAAACTACTCGACGTCGAAGAGCTGGATCGCAATCTCTTTCGCAGTCGCCATCACGTCGAAAATTATCGCAAAGTTCTCTTTGGGGGGCAGGTACTTGGGCAAGCTCTAATGGCCGCCACCCGTACTGTCGAAGACCGTTTGCCGCACTCTCTGCACTCTTATTTCCTCCGCCCTGGTTCCAGTGAGCTACCGGTAATTTATGAGGTAGACCCCATTCGCGATGGCGGTAGCTTCACCACCCGTCGCGTAGTCGCCAAACAGCGCGGTCGAGCCATCTTTAATATGTCCGCATCATTCCAGATCAAGGAACCGGGCTTTGACCATCAGGTGGATATGCCCTGCGAAGAAATTCCGGCCCCTGAGAATCTGAAAAACACCCAGCAGCTCGCCTTGGAAGCAGGTTTTGTCAGTCCGCAGTACGACCAGCGCCGCTACATGATCGACTTTCGCCCAGTAGATCCGAAGAGCTATTTTGGTGCCGAGACCAGTGAGCCCAAGTGCATGTTCTGGCTAAGAGCCACGGGCGAGATGTCTGACGATCCCATGGAGCACCGCGCTGCTCTCTGCTATGCATCAGACATGGGCCTGCTTGGCACATCACTTCAGCCCCACGATATCTCCCTGTTCGACCCTCACTTGATGCCTGCGAGTGTCGATCATGCCATGTGGTTTCATCGGGACTTCCGCCTGGATCAGTGGCTCCTTTATGTTACCGATAGCCCCTCTGCCACAGGCGCGCGCGGCTTCGCCCGCGGCCAGATTTTCACCCGCAATGGCGTACTGATCGCCTCCACCGCTCAAGAGGGGCTCATTCGACAAATTAAAAGTTAAATCAATAGTTTACAGTGAAAATATCGCTGTTATAATGCCGCCCAATTCGCTGATGGAGCGAAACTAATAAGTCGGTGAGTAGCGCAGCCTGGTAGCGCACTTCGTTCGGGACGAAGGGGTCGGAGGTTCGAATCCTCTCTCACCGACCAAATTCAAAAACCCGCTTTTAGCGGGTTTTTTGTGTCTGTATTTCATCCAGTTTTGCATCGTGCAGGCTATTTAATGTCTTTCTTCCAACAAAAAACCTTCCATTATTAGCCCCCAGTGTAGCCTCGGCCCTTCTTATCATTGAAGTGGGTTAGCTTTCATAGCTGACTCAGTGGTTTTCGCATATATTCAAGCTAAGGTGCCTGTGAATAATTCCATATATCTCTGCGGAATTTAAAGGCTACAGATACTGGGCACAGTTCGTAGCGAATGGCCTTGGCCCTTTGCAAGAGTTGCAACACAACGGCTGTAATCCGCAATTCCCGCTGGGCGGGGCTTGCGGGCATTTCACACAAAGCCGCGCCTTGATTGTGTATCGCCCTGAAAACCAGAAAACATTACGGAATTACTCAGAGGCCCCCTAAAGCGGTATCAGGCCATCATGGAAGGAACCAGGCCCATGAAATACGAAGAAATTCATGAGGATCACGCTGATCCCTTGATTAACCAGTTACATCGCGCCATCAAAGCCGCAGTAAGGTTTCTTGCAATTCTTATGGTATTGGTGATTTTTTGGACCATTGCCGATGTCGTGTATGTACTCTACGAAAAGCTCAGCTCTCCACCGTTTCTATTATTGGATATGGAGGACATTCTGGAGACCTTTGGCGCCTTTCTTGCAGTTCTGATCGCCATCGAAATTTTCACTAATATCCGCTTGTATTTAGGCACCAATGTCATTCCTGTCCAACTGGTGCTGGCTACCGCCCTGATGGCTGTAGCACGTAAGGTGATCGTTCTCGATCTCGGGGTAGTGAGCTCCGAGCAAATTATTGGTATAGCCCTGGTTACCATTGCATTGGGGATCTCCTATTGGTTAGTACAGGAAAAAACCAAGCAACTTAGATGAATACCACCCGATCCACCCGTTGCCTGATGCACTACCTCAGATTTGCAGCTTCCCTTCAAGCAGATCTGTGCCTGTATCGCAAACCCCTAACATCAACGGCATTACTGGGTATACAGAAGACCTGTTCTAGTGAACCGATTTAGGGGATTTTTCTAGAAGTTCAGTTAGGGCTTCATTGATAACGACCTTATAAGTGTATTCTTTTTTCCTTGATCTTATAATGGAGTTTGCATCTGCAAATAGTGAGCGATGCCGACTACCACCTATCACTAATTTGCTTGAAGGCGACACTCGGGCACCTGTAGGCTTGGGGGCTGTCCAAACTGCAACTTGTTGGATTTCCTGCCTAAAAGATGATGTTTATAAGATTACTCACCCTCTTTGTACTCTTCGCCGCCTTTGTTCCAGCCACTTGGGCCTATGAGCTCTTGTATACTGCGGAGATCGACCCAGACGCCAAGCTCGCACGGGTGGAAATGTCACTAAGTGGGAAGGATATTCCCAGCAAGCTCACGATCAATTTAAGTTCGGGGCGGTATAAAGATCTGAAAAGTAAGGACCCTCTGGAGATTAAGGGCGCAAAGGCCATTTGGCACCCCAAGGGCCGCAAGGCAAAGCTCAGCTATAGCTTTGTGATAGATAACCAAAGGAGTAATGGCGGTTATGATTCCAGAATTACGCAAGACTGGGCCATCCTCCGTAGCGACAAGTTAATAGCCCCAATCTCTGCGACCAGCCGTGGGCGCTCTAATGCACGCTTGAAGCTGGACATGCCCGAAGGCTGGTCTTCCGCCCTGCCCTACCCGAAGATTGAAAACAATTTCTATCAGCTATCCGACCCCAAGCGCCGCTTTGTAAGGCCCAAGGGCTGGATGATTGTGGGTAAAATCGGCAGCCGCCAAGATTTGATTGCAGGCACGGAAACCAGGATTTCTGGGCCCAAGGATCAGAATATTCGCCGCCAGGATGTCCTCGCCTTCCTCAACTGGAACTTGCCAGAGCTGAAGAAAATTTTTCCACTTTTTCCCGACCATTTATTGATCGTTACAGCGGATGACCCAATGTGGCGTGGCGGCTTATCTGGCACCCGCTCACTATTTATGCATGCCGACCGACCACTGATCAGTGGAAACCGTACCAGTAGTATGATTCATGAACTAGTACATGTCGGCACAGGTATCCATGGTGACGATGAGAGCGATTGGATTGTTGAAGGCCTGGCTGAATTTTACTCGCTTGAAATCCTACGTCGCACTGGCGGAATTAGTGAAATCCGTTATCAAGAGGCAATGGAAAAACTTGCACAATGGGGTGAGAAAGCCCCTTCCCTTTTAGTGAAACGCTCTTCAGGCCCAATCACTGCCCGTGCTACCGGGGTCATGCTGGAACTGGATAAAGAAATCCGCAATGCCAGTGGCGGAAAAGCCAGTATTGATGATGTAGCGCGGGAGCTGGCAAGCACCCGTGGCGAGGTAACTTTGAAACATTTCCGGGCGCTGTCTGAAAAAGCTGCAGGCCGACCTGTAAAAGCCCTGGCCACTGAAAATCTTACCGAAAAGGATACTCAGAGCGCCAAATAGCAGGCAAAAAAAAAGCCCTGACGACGGGGGGGGAGAGCGTCAGGGCCAAGACCATTAGGAGTGAAACTTGGAGGATTTCATCCTTGCTACACAGCAGGCAAGTACCGTTTCGGTGTGCCCTACCGGCGCTACTAAACACGTTTTGGGGGAGACGTGTTAGCCAGATAAAGACAGTATCGAACACCCGTGACAGATTGCCAGCAGCCCCGCTCATAAATTTAGAACAAATGGAAATAGGTTCATTGACAGCAGTGCTAAAAGTTATTACGCCTTCTGCCTTAACGATCCACAGGAACTTTTTCGACTTTTTCGCGCTTCTTTTTCACATTGATGAAATCAACGCTTGACTAATCTTTGAGAGTCCATAGAATAGCGGCCTCTTACGCAGCCAAGTGCACGTAAGTATAAGAAAACGCTAGGATTTTTCAGATTTATCAGATAGAATTCGCAGCGTTCAATTTCGCAGTAGAAGCGGAATAAAAAGGCTAGGTGGCAGAGTGGTCATGCAGCGGACTGCAACTCCGTGTACGCCGGTTCGATTCCGACCCTAGCCTCCATTTTCCTTTCCATCACAAAATCCTGTGAATTGTGGTGGAAGTGAGGACCCAGGACAAAGCAAAGTGCTACAGTCCCCCTCGCAAAGGACCTGCCCGGGTGGTGGAATTGGTAGACACAGGAGACTTAAAATCTATAACAAGTCATTCTAAATCAATGACATAGATTTTTGGTACAAGGATTCGGTACGGAATCACCCGGCAGTTAAGGAAAGCTACTCAGCCCGAGTGGTGAAATTGGTATACACAAGGGATTTAAAATCCCTCGGCCTCACGGCCATGCCGGTTCAAGTCCGGCCTCGGGCACCACTCCCCTCCCCTCTAAATTCCCTTTAAAAACTTCATTACCACTAATTTTTGCATCCACCTCATCAAACATTTCTGGTGAAAAATGCACATAGTTCATCGTGGTCTGAATTGAGCTATGTCCCATCCAGTTCATCACCGTGACAAGATTTACTCCTCGCTTAATCAAGCGCGTGCAACATGTGTGGCGAAGCGTGTAGGTAACGCTCTCATCAGAAATTCCCATCATTTTTTTGATGGTGTTGAAAGCATCGGCTCTTGAGCGTTCATGTCGTAAGCCAGTGATAAATGAATCATCCAAGCTCGCGCCACTTTCTAAGCGCTCTTTAATGTACGCTTCCCAAACAGGCTTAAGCTGGCTGACAACAGGTAGCCGGGTTTCTACTTTCTTACCTCTTTTCTTTTTACGCAAAAAAGTGACGCGCCAGGACTTAGTGTCAATACTGCCTATTTTTAAGCTGTTCATCTCAGCAGGCCGCATCCCAGTGTGTAGCAGTCCCAGGAAAAGAGCTTGCCAGTCCAGTGATACGTGCTTCATTACTTTTTCAAAGCGCGTAACAGTTTCATCATCCCAGGCGAAGCGGGTTTTTGTAGCATCCTCATTCACAGTGCCCTGCATCGTCACAGGAAAAACAACTTCTGTCTCTGTGAAGAAGCGGAGTAAAACACCCACTTTAAAAAGCCCGTTAAGGTAAGCCAGCTTGTGATTAATAGTGTTCTGGGAATTACCCTGCTTTTCACATTTATCAATGAAGTCCAGATAATCCTCAGCTGTCAGCTCAAAGGGCGACTTGTCCCACCAGCCCATCATTTCTAGGGATCGCTCAGTAGTATTGCGGCTTACGTTGGTAGAGTTGTGTTTCCAAACCTTAGGATGCTGCTCAGCACGCTTGAAGAGGTCACGCATAGTCAGCTTTTCACGCTGCTTCTCAGCCTCTTTTACCTTTCCAAGGTCTTTCCCTGAATCAATATCGTTCACCCGCTTCAGGTACACCTCGCGGCACTCCTGCTCACTATCACAGGTTGCTTTGATGCGTTCACCTTTGTAGGTTTTATTGAGCTTGTATACCACCTTCCCGCTCTTCAGCCGCTCACGCGTTATCCCTTTACCAAGTTCAATCATTAGTAGCTCTCCATATCGTACTTGTCAGCCCTATTAAATGCGACCTGAAAACAAAAGGAAGGCGCTAATCGCCTACCCTGCAAGCCTCTTCACTTGCTTATAAATTCGCTTGCCCTTTTCAGTCAGAAGGAAATAGCCATAGGCTCCTTCAATCGCGCTCCTATCGTCTATCCACTGAATGAGGTCGTACCCGTAGCGGATTTCACCATCAGCTCCAGTGTCCTCAATCCGCCGAAGTCGTTTGGTTAGTTTAGAAATAGACCCCTTTGGTAACGCATCGCCGAAGAAGTCCATAATAGTTTGCTGAGTCAATCCTTCATTACCAGCCTCAGCTGTCATCAAAAATACGATGACATGCCTAGCGGTTACTCTTGGGTTCGTTTCATTAACAACGACCTCAATTGCCCTTGAAAGGTTGTGGAGACTCATCTGTTGGTTTTCCTTAAGTGATTAGAGCATCCCGCTCAGTTACACCGCCCAGGTAGCAGTCAGTAAAAATTTGCGTGGATGATACGCACCCAACAATCGCTAAGCAAGGCTATTTTATGCGACCTGCGTGCTGTTTATCTTCAGAGGCGACTGCTTCCACCTCCCCCTTGTCGTACTCATCCAGGCCAAGCAATTCATCCAGCTCAGCACAGTCATTAAAGTACGTTACCCCCCACTGTACATGGGCATATGCAAAGCCACTGGAAATTAAATCCTCAGCGGTCTGCCTACCCTCAGTGGTGGCTTGATTAACAGGGAACCAACGCCCACTAGCAATAAGTGTTTCTGACTGCTCAGCTGTTCCCTCATAAGCACCAAATGATGTAATTCCATTATCCATTGGTAGAAACATCGTGTCCTCGCTCCAGACAGGTTGTTATTTATTCAGTTTCCGTCAGATGGTTGTACTATAACTACTACTTTTGGACTATTTCCGTACAAAAAGGGGCTAGAATGTAAAGGAAATATGGTCAATTTATAATTTTGTTGTATGAGTAGTAGTTTAAAAATCGATTATGAACGTCTCCCAGGAATACTCAGGGAGATCCGCACAAAAATCTTTGGGCTGTCACAAGAGCAGCTTTCAAAGAAAATTGGCATTAGCCGACAAACATACGTAAAGCTTGAAGGCGGGAGTAAAACAGACATTTCCTTTGACCTGCTAATTGCTTTCAGCACCGCACACCCAGACTATTTCATTCCCTCCTATGTATTTTGTAAGCCTTTTTCTGAACGCCGTATTAACACCGCTTCAATCCAGCTCCTGGCGGCCATGCAGAGAGTGGCTGCCGAGGGAAACCCTGAAATTGTTGAGCGGTCAGCACTCGCCGGTTTAATGTCCTTGGAATATGTTGCTGCTCCTTGTCAGCAGAAGTACAAAAGCATTTTGAAAGCTAGCTCCACCGGGCTGATGTTTAATGTTCAGGCCATCATTGCAAACTCTCGCCACACCCACTCGTAAGCGTGTTGTTAGCTGTTGTAAGCCTGGTGTAAAACACTCTGCCGGACCTCTTCTCGCTACCTATCTTTCCTGCTTCTACTAGCGCATCAAGTAAGTCCTTGGCTTCTTCATACTGGCACTGAAAGAGCGCCATGGTTCCCCTTACTGTTGGATTCCATCCGCTATCTAACCGCTCAGCAAGTATCCTCAAGGGGCGTCGCCTATCGTTGATTTGTGGGGGTGTTGTACGGGCTTCTGGTGCGTGTCCTGCCCTACCCTTGAAGAATTCACTATCACGTTTTGACTGTCTGTCAGTGGCATCTAACACCAACATCAAAAGCGCTACAACATCCAGCAACACACCAACCAAAATAGAAACCTGAGAGAGATACGCTGGCCTATCCCTCACGTCACTCAGTCTCTCCAGCGTCTTCTCTATGCTTTCGTTGAGGTCCGGCAGCTCCTCGCCTCTTTGCTGCTTCGCCTTGCTTACGCGGTCTAGCTCAATCAGCCGCGCACTACCTGCTAATGCCTGCCGCTGCTGTTCTAGTTGCTGCTGAACATGTTGTTTTAGTAGCGGGCTTGTATGGTCACTGTATGCGCCTTGTATGTACTGAACAGTGGCAAAGACAGAGACAACAACCAAGGCAGTCACACAAGCCAGAACAACACACAACCGCTTAAAGTTTCGCTTCTGCCAGTACTCCACAGAACGCACTGCTAACAGGTTCTTAGCTGCTTCAAGTGATATTGCGGTAACAACAGAGAACAACACAGCAACAGCACCAAAAGGAACCGAGACAGAACCCAACCAATAAGCCGTGCAAACAGCACTTACAACAGCCAGGACAACACCTAGAAAGCGCATCCCTAAACCCTCCCTGTGAGGACTGAAGCCAGCCCAACAAAGCAACCAAAGGCAACAAGCGCAGCAACAACAAGCCAAAACAACGGCGCTACTTCCTGCCAATTAACAACCGCTTGCCAGACCATGAAAAGCAGGACTAGCGCGGGCACTAGATAACTAACTATCACGCAACACCTCCAACCAAATACAAGCGAGAGCGTCGGACAGCACAGCAGACAGCGCCCAATGCCCGCGATAAGTAACAATGAACAAGGGGCCACAACGGCGAATAACCATAGGTAAGCCCTCAAAAGGGGTTTAAAGCCGCACTCAAGCGGCCTTTATGTCGCACTTAGTAGACCTGCTAGACGCTAAAAACATGTCCTTTCACTACACACCATCCACTGCAATTCAGGTCACGGCCTACGGAATCCCAGTCAATATAACCCTCCAAGTGGTCAGGGATTTCACCCAGGTGGTCATTCTGATAGGCCCATTCTCCCAGGGTTTCAGCATCGTCATTTTTCTCTTCAACGTGCCCTTCGTAATAGTCCTCTAAGCTTCCAAGCTCGTAGCCAATAGACAAAGCAGCATCCACAACCTCCGCGCCGTGCTCTTCTACGGCTTCTCTGTATTCCCAATACTCAGAATCTAAGGAATATTCACCAACATACTTATCGGGCACATCCTCAGAGTCAGCTACCCGATACTCCTCAAAGGTGTAATAACCCCCTTGGTATTCAATATCCGCGTGTGGGAACTCGCCTGCTATGACTTTCTCTTTCAGCGCTTGCAGGCAGTCCTGCACTGCATCGTTGAACTCTTCCTCACTACTGAGTTCATCAAGGTCAATCGTGAAAGGAAGCAAAAGGCCGTTGTTGTACGTGCTCAACTCGTAAAAAGTGATGTTAGCCATGTTGTAAATCTCTGTTGTTGTCTGTTGATGCGACAACTCTAGGTCGCACTTAGTAGACCTGTCAAGCGATACTTAGAAATAATTTTAAAAGTTTGTGAATGTTTGGGAAGCATTAGGAAGGGAGCGGATAGAGTGAGCTTGTGAGGGGCTGGTGAGGGACTAGGAAGGAGTGCCGAAAATAGCCCCCCCACCCATAATCAGGTAAGATTGGTTTTAATCAGAAGTAATAGATTTTTGGGGAAATAATGAGACTTACTAAAATATTGATTGCCGGGGTGTTTTGTCTTACCTCATTTTCTGCTAACGCAGAATGGACCGGGGCTAAAAAAATAACATACTTGAAGGCTGAAGATAGTGGTATCCACTTCAAACTAGAGGGTTTTGTAAACAACTACGAGGTCACCGCGAGCTGTACCGATAATTTTTATATGAATAAGAACACTACAGACAATTACGAAGCAAAGGTTTCTTTTTTGTTATCAGCTTACATGTCAGATAAACAGGTGAATATCAGCTTTGGTAATTGCGACCCAAGTGGTCATATAGCAGCGTCTTCTGTAGCGTTTAACTAAGCTAGAATCACATTGTTGCTACCTATGCATAGCCCTCAATGAATATATTTGATTCATGTATTGCTTACGATTATGAAGGAGTACAGAGGGCTTGTAGTAATGTGAATAGCCGCGTTACAGATGAATTAGAAATGAAAGGACATTCTGGCCACGAATAAGGATGGATATAGCCATATTGGCCACAATAACAGTCAAATCAGGGTGAAAGAAGATTATAGATCTCTTGAAAACCCTTATGAATCAATAGGTTAGAAGGTTTGGTACAGGCTTTCGGTACAGGTAGCAGTCAGGAAGGCCCCCACGGGGGGTAACGCGCGGTCCTTATTATCAATCTCCCCACTCAGATTTTTTCAACAAAATATCCAGGTGCTTAGAAGTGCTCTTCAACGTACTTCTGAATCTTCTTCTGAGTGGCTTCATCAGTCTCATAGAAAGACCCTGGCAAAACTCTAATCGGATACTTCAGCTCCTGGGCAGCCAGTGTCTCCTGCATCTGGTGGTAGTAACGCATATCCTTTGGAGAGGTCAGTAGCAGATAGACAAGAGGCTTTTTCTGAGTCTGGTTGGAGTAGTGCATCACATGCCCTATTGAGTCTTTCCACTTGCTGGCAAACTCAACTTCAACCACATACTCATCACCTAAGCAGTCAGCTCTTGTGCCGTCTCCTAAGCGGACTTCAATAGCGCTTTCAGGGAGCTTCAGATGCTCATGGCAAACGTAATGCTGAAGCTCCTTTTCAGAGAAAGCGAAAGCTTGGCCTCCCAACAGGAGAAGAAGTTCTACTGTGACATGCTTCGTCATGACACCCTACAACCACTCAGGATGATTGTTTAGAGTTTGTGTCATCACTGTCTGACTCATCTTCCTCAAAGACCTTGGAGGGGTCGCCTGTATACTGGGGCTCATCAAAGTCAGGACCATCCTTAAAAATTTCTTCAGACCGCTTTTTAAGCTTGTCTTGGATGTCTTTCATTTTCTCTGTGTGAGACTTCTCAGCCGAACTCATGATTAAAGCCTCTTATAGAGATAGTGGGGATTGCGTTCATGGGCATCATCAAAATCCATGGTGCCTTTGACATACTTATAGCCATGACGGGCGTAGTAATTCACAAGCTCTTGGTTAGATGGGTGCATTATCCGCATCTCATTAGCACCAATTCGCAGCGCGTAAGACTCCGCAGCAAGTAAATTAATCTGCATCACTTGCCCCCGTAACGGGCAGTTGTCAGGTGCGCGCTCAGTGAAATCCAGTCGGAGACGTGAGCCATTGTAAGAGGGTCTACCTATAGACAGGCCACATAGAATGTCGTCTTTCCAGATAGCAAGTTCAAAGCGCTTAGGGTAACGGAGGCTGTAGACCTCGTAGCCTTTAGTCCAATTCCAGTCTACTTCACGTCTCTCACTTGCTTCCCAAGCCTTTGCTCTGGCAAGGGAGCGAGGGTCAATGCCTTTCAGGCTAACAGCACCTTTATACTTTTGAGGAAGTGCGGCCTGGGCATATTGCCTAGATTCAGACCTGTAAAGTTCATAACGCCTCTCAGCATCTAAATGAGTTGCCTGCATTGCATTCCCTTATCGCAATTTCCCTGAGCGGTCCTCAATAGAGATTTACTGAGACCGTTGTATGTCCTGACTCTTATCCAACTAAAGTAGATTAAAATTTAGTCGGCAATCAGTTTACCACGCATAAATACAACGACCTACATCTCTAGGTAAGAACGCTCAAGGAAATTGCTGTTGAGGCCGTCTATCAGCCTCTCTCAGCGTGATTAAGTATGCCTTAGCAGGATTGCCTTAGTAGACCTGAAAGGGTGTTTTAAATCGCTCCTGGCCGCTTTCAAACCTCCCACTCTGAATCAAGAGAAACCAGACTGTCCTTAGGTGCCTTATCGCGAAGGCTCTGCGGGAGCTTAGCCACAACAGCATCTTCATCGTCATCACAAAGGAAGTCCCAATCACCCTGCCACTGACCAGTTTTCGCACGGTATGTGGGCAGGTCTTTATACTTATGCCAGTTATCGCAATCATCCTTTGCTATGTACTTCTGACCCACAAAGAGATGAGCTCCAAGAATTTCTCTGAGCGTTTTCTTTACAGGCGCTGGCTTGGGGGTGCTTTCAGTTAAGGTGTTAAGATCAATTAACTTACGGTCCAGACTTATCAAGCTAGTCCTGGACAGACGCCGCTTAAGTATCTCTGGCAGGCGTTCAACGGAATCGCTATTCAGCCTAACGAAGCTTGAGCGACCATGCCAACGACCGTGCCGAGGAAGCCAACGAGGAACTTCCAAGTAAGCGAACCAGTAACCATTAAAGTCCTTTGCAATCCAGCGGTAAGGCTTTGGTAGAAATCCTTCTAAAAGATCTCTAAGAGTTTCCGGCTCCTTTTCTTTGGGCTCATCTGTAGGCAGCTCTATACGACTCCATTTCATGTTGGCTGGATTCAACGCTAACCGGCTAACCCAGATTGAGCCGTCCTGAGCAGCGCAAATTGCAGATGGAAAACCATCCACTTGCATGGGCGTCAAGGAGACTATGTTGCTGTTTACAGGGAGCTTAATAGAGGGGAGTGTAAGTTCTTGTTGCGGTGTTGCGGTTTGTATATTTGGCATTGGTATCACCATTTGAAATTGTCAGCGTCCAGGTACACTTGCGAGTGTCTTCTAAGACATTTCTCGCCGTGCCTGATGTGCGGGTGGATTAAGGCGGGAGTTAAGCGGATAAGCAGCCTCCATTGGTGCTCTTCACTTTTCACTCCGCGATGACTGTCAAACTGAGTAAATTCAGTCCACTCCCCTGCTCTTACTTCCCGTCCATCTGCAAACTCCGTGAAAGGCGGACCAGACAACCAAAGAAACATCTTCTGTGTCGGATCGCGGTCTTCTAAGACCATTTGGCCAGCCTCATTGCGAGGTACATGGTCAAAGTGCCAGTTCGGTATGCAGGGATATTGGCCGGGCATTAACATGTGAACCTTAGCGTCCACAATGTAATCACTATGAGGGATTGGAGAGGCTTTAATGATGGGAATTATCTTCCTCATGTATAACCATGAATCCGATATGGTGGCCCCCATCAAGCCATTGTGCATCATCTTCAACTCTTCCTGACTAGGGACCATCGTTAAAGCCCTCCAAGTCAGTAGCAGTGTCGTGCTGGCTGCTTCTGGATTTACTTGAGCCTAGTTTGCTTACTCCATACTCAAGAAGAACACCCAGCACGACACAACCAATATGAGACAGTATCAGCATTAGAATTACCTTTTTAATTCATAGAAAAACCCTCCCTTCCAGGGATACCCTTTCAGAGCTTTAAATATTCTTTCTTTAGGTTGTTGGTAGTGGTGGTTACTAAAAGACCCTTATAAGCCCTTATAAGCCCTTATAAGCCCTTTAAAGTGCCCCCTATAACCTTAAAAAACAAAACCCCGAAGAATCGGCGAAAAGAAAAAAATATTGCCTTAGGGCAACAAAACTCCAAACCTAGTAACCATGCGGGTTTCAGAGCATTTAGAGTGGGGGGTGCGAGGAGTGGAATTGGCGTGGGAATAAACACACAAGAGGCTTATACGATCTAACCGGCAGCTTGACGCTATCGTCCTCTAGGAACAGAATCCCTCTCCATACGAATAAGGACATTGTTAAGTAAGAAGGATCTCTATGAGCGAAACTGACGTGGTTGAACAAGAAACGAGCAGCTTCCCTTTCCGTATAAAGGAATTAGATATAGCTAATGAAGAGTGGCGCCCTGATAGTGACCGGCTTAAGCGGTGCGAGGAAGTAGAAAACCTAACCCCGCTTCTGGAGACTGTTGAAGCACCTCTTGTTTTTGCGATTGATAGCCCATGGGGTGGAGGAAAAACAACATTTATTGAGCTATGGCAGAAATATTTAAAAGAAAAAACAAAGTCTAAAGCCTGCTTACATCTAAATGCTTGGGAGAATGATTTTGCGGAAGATCCCCTTCTACCATTGTTGTCATGTTTTGATGACTGGCTGTCCGACAAGAACAATAGTTTCAGCAGTAAGGTCAAAGATGCGTGGAAGAAGGTGAAAGCATTTTCTCCTGCGCTAATTAAGAGTGGCGTTTCTATTGCCTCTAGACTTGCGACACTTAATACCCTTGACCTTGGTAAAGAATATGAAAAAGTGATTGCTGATGCAGTTGGAAATAGTGCTGAAACTGTAGTAGATGAATATCAGTCAAAAAAGACCTCCTTAGACCTCTTCACTCAGAACCTAAATGAAGTTGTTTCCGCTTTGCCGAAGGGACAGCAAAACCTAATTATCTTCATAGATGAACTAGATCGCTGTAGACCAACATTTGCCATTGAGTTACTAGAGAGAATAAAGCACTTATTTAATTTAAAGCGTGTAGTGTTTGTCATTGCGGTAAATCGTGAACAGCTTGGCAAGAGTATTAAAGGTGTTTATGGAAATGATTTTGACGGACATTCTTATCTAGGTAGATTCTTTGATATTGAGTATCAGCTTGCTGAGCCCAATTGCTCTCAATATATTGAGGCAGCTACCATCAAATCAGGATTAAATGATTTTTACAGTAAACTACCCGCAAGAGCTGACCTTGGTTATGTAGAGGTTATCCTAGAATGGCTGTGCGAGCGTTTCTCCTACTCTCTTAGAGATATAAATAAAACTGTTAGCCGCTTAACACTTATCATTAAGGCATCCAGTCTCTATAATCACTCAGAGATTGAACTGCTTATAGTTATGCTTTTCCTTAGGCAACAGAATGAGAATCTATATAAGCGATATTTAAATGGCACCTGTACACCAAATGAGATAGCTGAGTATCTCTTAGGTGATTCAATTGAATCCATATATAAGATGAGTTCGCCTCATTCAATCGCAACTACTATTGGCACTTTAATAAATTTTGAAGAGAATGCAGATACATATAAAGAATGCATATCTTTTTGGGAAAAGCAGCACGTTGAAACTGATATTATTGAGATGAAAGGTATAATAGGCATAATACTTGATCACGCGGGAAGTTTAAGGCATGGAAGGCATAACCCTAGATTAAAGGAAACAATTGCTAAGAGGGTGGCATTAATTCAAAAATTGCGAATGAATTAATCCAAATTAATCCTTATAATGAAAAATGCCTGCAAAGCCCCTCACAGGCTCTACAGGCACCTTCAACTTATCTTAAGCGGCTTACTGGACGTATCCAGTCGGACGGCTGACAGTGACTCCTGAGGCGTCCACTGTGGACACAACGGTACTACCAGCACTCATAAACTTCTCTACATTATTCAGCAGGTCATCAATAGCCTGCTCTCTGTGCTCCCTACTCACCTTTGCAGTGTCAACTGCCATACGGTCTGTAAAGAACTTGACCCCCATTGCGAGAGGGTCAATAAGGTCATCATGTACGAGGCTTCCCTTCTCATACGTGATTCTGGTCATCTGATAAAACAGACTATAGCGAATCTCACTCTTGTTGTTCTCGTAGTCCCTCTCAATCACTGAAGGTGTTACTACAAGCCTGTGCTGCATCATTACAGGCTCCAGGCAATCAATGATTCGCCTTTCTTTCTGCCCTTGTGATTTTGTCTCTTCCACACCACATGCGTAGCTGTCGTACAGGACTGGCCTCAGAAGCTCGGTGAACATCCCATCACCAAAGTTATCTTCCACAAGCACTGTATGGACTCCATGACGCTTAGCCATCTGAGCAATAGACCTGAGCGTTGGCTTTGCATAGCCCTCTTTAAATCCCCTTGCTTCGGCTAGGAAGATGTATCCCCTGAGGAAATAAAGCACCACAACCCCTGTCAAGTCCTTACCACGGCCTGAAGGGTCAATTACAAGTAATTTATACTCATAATCCAGGCGCTCATCACTAACCCAGTCTGGGTGGTAATAGTAATCACCTGTCAAAGCGACATTAGGTACATCAACAATCCTGTCGCCATGCCGCATCAAGCTGAATTCTACAGGAGCCTTGACTGGCATAATGTCAGACACGATTAAGTCAGCCACCTTGAGCGGATACTTCTCAGCATCACTCAAAGTTGTGTCAAGCATGAATTGAAGGGCGAAACCGGCCTTACCATAGGATGCCAAACGCTCATCCAGGTCCATTTTGGTGAACCGCTGAGGGTCTGTTGGCTGGTCTACAAGGCTTGGGTCCCGCTCTAAGTCATCAACAATGAGCTTTGCCAGAGCCCCTTTGTATCTCTCCAGATTCTTTGGATACAAAGCAGGCCAAATCTTAGTCTTATAGCCACGTTCAGGTAGCTTGCTATACAGGCTCATCTCATGCTGAGGCGTTCCTAGGAATAGGATCTTAGGCTCAAACTCCATCAAGGCCGAGTCATACGGCTTGAGAATCGCATCAAACTCCTTCACCAACTCACTTAGTTTGTCTTGAGCGGTCTGGGTTGCGGAGTTGTTCAGTACCTCAACGTCATCTGCAATGATTATGTCGGCGCGGGAACCAGTCAGCTGGCCGGTGATACCAACAGACTTAACGGATGGTGAGTGGTCAACCCTTGCAGGCCCCACATCAAAAGCAATTAGCGAGTCCCTTTGATTGGTCTTTGCTCGCAAATGTTGGAGCCAGGGAACCTCACCTATAAGACGTTTTGTAAACTGCGAGAATGCGTCTGCCCTTTCCTTAGATGCAGACACAACCATGATTTTAAGTTGAGGGTCGCGGTAGAGCATCCATACAACAAAAGCTGAAGTAATGAATGATTTACCACACCCTCGGAAAGCTTGAATGATAAGGCGCTTAGGGGAATTACTCAGCGCCCTCGCAATATCATTCTGTAGTCTTGTTGGATTGGGTAGATTTAGATGTTTCCAAATCAGGTAGAGAAAGAATAGAAAATCGTCTCGTAGCCGCTTCTCTACTTCATGTGCCATCTAACTCCTAATTTATTGTGTTACCGGCTTGGTAGTTCTCCAAGTCCTTTGAAATCTCATCCAGAATACTTCCAGGTTTGGAATCACACTGGATGCCATTGTGCTTCAGCAGGTTAATTGCCTGTGCAATTTCAGCAGCTGTTGCCTTGCCGCCTTTAAGCCGCTCTAACAGAGTCTTAGCGGCCTCACCGTGAAGCTGCTCTAGCAGCTCCTGTAATGCGCTCACTTATTACGTCCCCTATTCTCTTTCTTAGACTGGATGCGGAGATTGCTTGGAGCCCTATTAGCAGGGTTTCTATCTTTATGGTCTACATCTTTACCCTGCACGGCTTTCTTCCCTTTCAATTTAATCATCAGCCTACGCGACTTGTTCCGCTCCGACCTGCGACGTACTTGCTCAGGTTTTGAATGGTAACGAGCGTATTCTTCTTTGTAATCACGCTCCTTTGACATTCAGGGTCTCAGCCATGTCCTCAACAACTTTGTCATCAATATCAGTTTCAGTGCGCTTAGCAAGCTCACGTAAAGCGCGGATAATCAACCGTTTTAGAATCTTCTCTGACATAAAGGCAAAGAAGGTATCTTTAATTACTTTCGTCATTACACTCATAGTTATTACTTTTATTCCTCTTAAACACCCCTTTAATTTTCGGGTAATATATTTTCAAAATCGTGGGGATAATAATTAATAGGTTTAATACACCCGTTAATATTCCAAGCATAAGTGCCCAATCAGCAACTTTAACGCCCAGAACAATAGCCCCACCTACCCCCACTGTCGTAGCAGAGGTGGTGGCTTGGAAAAACTCTTTCATTTATTCGTTAGGGTTTATGGACTCCGTTATGGTTTACATAACCACCGGCAATATAGGTATCAGTTTCCTCAACATCCAGCATCAATACTTCCAAGGGCTCTTTAACTAGCCGGATGTGTATCAGAGAATCCCATGTTAGATCGTCTTTTAGAAGCTTATCACCAGCCTTCAAATACAGAGCACGGCAGAACCCGTATAATCCATTTCGCTCAATAAAAAATGGGTGGGATAGAGAGCACTTAGCTGCATTAACCTCCATGTGCATACGCTCTTCAGTGATTTCTAAATGCTTTACAACAGACCACGAAAGATCACCAGACAATTCAGACGCCTGCCATTCTTCCCAGCGTCTTTGAGAGGATTCATCAGGCAGACCATGAATAATATAAGATTTGACTACATCACCAATAACAAGGTCTTTTAGTTTTTTGAAACCACTTTTGGTTTCAATTTCATAACCAGTCCATAAGCAGCCTGGATCAGGATCAACGTCAGAGGATCTAATTGCCGTGGTATTCAAAGTAAAGGTTGCGGTATCCTTGATAGAGTTATCCCCCCGCCACCGCAGCTCAACTTTGAACTTACTCTCTCCTGTCGTACTACCGTTTGTAGTTCTGGAAACATAATGCTCAAAATACCTCTGGGCATCCAACCTATACCATGTGTTAGCGGCTATCCCATTGGAAAACTCACTACCAGTACCATTGGATGTTACATTTACCCGAATATCAAAGTCATTTCCGGGTGTTCCTGTTTGAGACACCCAGCGGGAGGAACCGGAATTCAAGGTTCCATTGGTTGTAATAGTCCCATCAGTATTGAAATATATCCTATGGTAAGCATTGGCAGTGCCTCCAAAATATGTGTGTGAACGGCGGGAAGCCCAGTCCGTCATTGCCGTTGTGTACGCATACCAAGACTTTCCCCGGCAGTCACCAAGCCCAATTTGGCCTGAAGACTTACCAGCCAAAATACGCACAGAACTGTCATTAAGTGAGCGTTGTGAAGTGGATGCTGCTCCTATCTCCACACTCAAATGCGAGAATCCTATTTGCCCAGAGGGTGTAGTCATTTAAACAGCCTCCTAACCCACTGCCACACCTTCACATACCAGGGGCGGGACAATTCCTGAACCTGTTTATCAAGCTCTTGCAGGGCCGCAACCAGGACCGCTGAAACTCTCGGATAGTCGAGGGTCTTATAGTCGTTACCACTGATTGACTTCTGTTTTTCTGAATCCCAATCAAAAGGTGCTGGATGGATTAGCTCCGGATTTGTTATCTGTACACTCTGAGCGCTCAGACCTATCTCCAACCTATCGGACTTGATAGCCCCATTGGAGAGGCGTTCACCATCCTTGCTACCGTAGTAAGTAATAGGCTTCCACTGCCTGATTGCGGATAGACCCTCAACACCCCCAACCACATCTTTTAGACGTTCATCAGAGTAATAACCAATAACATTACCATCAGCCCTAAATTCACCTGAATCTAAAAATTCAAAACGAAGTGATCCAGCATCATTCAAAAACCCTAGAGCAGAATTCGCACTTGTGGATGTTAGGTATATCCTCCAGTCAAGGGAGTCTGTGTCTGTATCACTCGCACTATGGAAATCAAGGTATCTTCCAATTGAGGTGACACCATTAGTCTGGGTCCATACGACAACACCATAATTATTACCGCTTGTCCATAAGGGTAATCCAGCCAATTTACTGGAATCAGCAGCCCTAGCAGTCTTCCCCAGGTAATTGCTAGGATTGAAATTTCCTGAGTGCCAAACTGTACTGCCCTTGTAAGTAAAGGCACTTGAGTTACAGTTGAACGTGGCGCCCCCACTTCCAATTTGAAGGGCTCCATCAGTACGCAGAAGACTCATACCGCAGTAAATACCTGAAGTAAAAGCGCCTGCTGGATTCAACCGTAGCCAAGAGTCATTACCCTGTAGGGCGTGTTTGTTATCAGAACCGGTATAGAGGCTGCCAGCAGCGGTGAGTAGATTGTTGCGTGCCGTAACATCGTAACCACTAATGTTGTATGAGTCGTTTGTGCTAAGGCCGCCGGCAACACTCACAGGGCCTGTAAAGGCAGCGCCGGATAACAGCGCGTATGATGAGCTAGACTTCCCGCCGAGCTTATCGGCATCAAGACCACTACCAGCACCATCATTTCCTGAATGCCATACCTTATGTGTCTCAGTACCATCCTGAAAGTCAACTGCGCTTCCTTGCAACGTCATACGCGCTGCTGTTACTCCAACCAATACAGAGTCGGTTGAGCGCATCCCCAGAATGTTATGGCTAGTACCCGAGCTATCTTCAGCTTGTAGGTACCTAGCATTGCCGAGCTTAATTGCACCCCCATCACCTACCGTTAAAACCGCATGTAGAGTGGAGTTAGTACTTGAAGAGAGTCCTCTCAAGCCTCCTATCGTAATATCTACATCACCATCCTGACCATTGATACTACGAACTCGCGCACCTCTTGGGACTCTATACCAAGTTTGGTCCCCAACACTCCAATAAATTTCATCACCGGCATTGTATGTAACGCCATCAATGTCACCGTCAATGGTCACATGATAAAACCAGGACTTATCTGTATCGTCAGGGACTGAGGGGATATCTGTGGAAGACCACTCTCCCAGTGGAATTGGGTCATTAGTCAGCGCAAACTGCATTTGGCTGACATTTTCCTCCATCACAGCTACGCGGTTCTCAGCAGCATCTACTGCATTCTTAGCAGATTCGGCTGCGCTTTTAGCTGCATTAGCATCGTCCTTAAACCCTTCTACAGCCCCAACTTGCTGGTCAACATGGGCCCGGTCAGAAGCTACCGCAGAGCGGTCAGAAGCAACTTGCCCGCTTAGAGAGTCAGCATCATCTTTAATTTGCTCAATGTCTGCTTTGTAACCCGCAACAGCCTGCTTATCGCTTGCAGCTTGCGCAGCAGCATTAACCGTATCTTGCTTCTTGCTAGTTACATCACTCTGAATAGACAACAAATCAGTCTCAATAGACTGTATATTGCTATGAATTGCATCTATCGCGGTTTTTACATCTGCCACATACGCAGTATCAGACTCCACTGTGTCATACCACGTATTGATAGTGTCGTACTTATCTCGTATCTCGCCTAGGTATTGCTGGAAGAGTAAATCCTTAGCATCCAATTGAGCTTTGTTTACTGCGTCACCGGGATTAACACCATCCGAGAGGTTGTATATGTAGCGCCCCAACATATCAATGGAGCGGTCTGAGGTGAGGGAAACAATATCATGCGTAAGGTCAATTGCTTCCTGCGCAACATGGAATACCTGTAAGGCAGATGTATCCAGGTCATTCTCAGTAAGAATTGTGGCGTTCTCAAAATCAACAATACGGTTCTGTACTGGAGTAATACGCCGCACCATTACAAACGCATTTTGGACAGCATCATCCAGCTCTACTGTGGTGCTGCTGAGCCATGAAAATGGAACTTGAACGCCATCTACTTCACAGAAGATATGCTCTCGGTCTAGGTAATCAAATGAGATACTGAGAGGCCCCTTACCTGTAAAGTTAGGGTACTCATTACGTGCATAAAATTGGTTCATTGATTCCTTTTTTATTCATCAGGAAGAGGTGTGTTATCAACTAGATTCCTCAACATCCCATCAATGAATGGAGCATTCTGCATAATCATTAACCTCTTCAATGTCATTAAATCTTTTTCCGAAATCTCCTTATCTTCACTTACTGCCGCCTCACCAATTGAGCTTGCAAGCTTTACAGCATTAGTCGCCCAAGCACCTGCTGGTGACTGCATAGGGTTTAGCAAGGAGTTTTCCAGTCCGGTATAACGCTGGTTAAATAGAGGATCGCCAAAGAAGTCTGCACCAGTATCAGCAAAGGCTGGCAACAGCGCTGCCCAACTAGCTCTGGCGAAACCAGCTTTAATTATCTCTTCATTGGAGAGCTTTTCTTTTAGGTAGTCCTCTCTATCTGGCCTACCAACAGCAGCTGTATGGGTCCGGGCTATATAACCCAGTGAGGCAAATAAAGAGCCGTACAACATCTTTGTAACGCCAAACCCTATATCACCGTCTCTTAACTGGTTGGCGGTGTTTAGCAGCTGCTTTGAGTGGGCTGAGATAACAAAGGTACGGAACTGGAGAAGAATCTTGGAAAGGGGCGAATCAAATGGGAGTAAGTCTCCTATGTCATTGACTTGGACAGAACGCTCGCCCCACTTTCGTAACAGCGTTGCAAAGCTTTCTGCTACTTCCGGCTCCCAACTCTCCCAGTTCAGCTTATGGACATTCTCGGCACCCTTGGCATGTCTCTTCATCTCATGCTTGATCGCATCAAAGTCTTCTGGGGTTATACCGTATTCCCTTAACTGCCGTTCAGACAGAGCCAGTTTATTACCGTGAATCTCTTTCCAGACCCTATCCACCTGCCCCTTAACAACCAGCCGCTGGCTAAATGTGGTAATCAGGTTCATCCCTGAGACAGTAGCTACCCCGCGATTAGCCTTGTCCAGACCTCTCTCAACCTTGCCTAACCAACCGTCGCCAATGGAATCCATTATTTCTGGGTCGTAGTTAGTAGCCCTAGTAAGGAAGGCTTGTGAACCATAACCGCCGGTAAACTCCTCCAGTTCAGCCGCAAGGTCATTATCTAGCTCACCATTACGGGCTCTGAGCAGAATGCTTTTCCATTCTGGTATCGACTTGAAGAAGCCTTTAAAGCCCATGGTAGCTACCACGTTGCCAATCTCAGCTATCTGAGCAAATCCAACCATCCCCATCACATTACCAAAGGCCATTTTTCGCCCTAGTCGTGATGTGGTTGCTAAGAGGCTTTGGCCATCGTGATTGGGTATTCCTAAGATGTGGTTCAGGGATTTTTGAAAGGCATCCATCTCGGCTTTCATGCGCCAATCAGTACGCTTACCAGTGGCTCCTACCGCGTGGTACTGTTCTTCCAATCTTTTGCGGAGAGCTGCTACCTCTGAGTCCCCAACAAGACCATGCCTTGCCAGTGCCACTTTACCCAGCTGACGGTTCATATAGGAGCGGAGTAAAACATCTGCATTACGCTGGAAAAGCTCAGTAATCGCTGTGCCGTCATCCAGGCGCGCATTCATATCCAAGGCTATCCGCTGCTTCCAGGCTGAGTCTTTTCCGCCCTTACCTTCCTTCCTGTTTGCGCTTAACTCCAGGTCTTTAGCCAACTCATCAATGGTCCTGCCATCAATACCAGCCTCTTCCAAGTGGTATCGGAAGTCCTCCGCATCCATTTCAAACCACTTCCTCCAATCCTGCCCAGCAGTTTGGTATCGTCTGGAGGTAATAATCTTCACTACATTCTTTGCGATACGCTGAGCAACATCTTCACTGACACCAACAATCCCTTTTGCCAGTAGCTCCTGAGCCTTTCCTCTGCCCATACGCTCAATCCGCATATCGTCATAAACATGAGGAAGGTATTTCGCATTAACCTCAAAGTTCTCTGCCCCACGTACAGCTGCACCACGACCACCCTCACGTTTCAAGGGGTTCTGTTGAAGCTCTCCAAGCTCTCTATAAATCCGGGCATGAACATCCCCCACGGCTTTAACAGCTGGGTGATAGTCACCTCCCACGCCTTCAATGTAATCAGAAACATCCCGGTAGAATTTATTGCGGGCTTGGGTCTCCTTCATAGCGCCAAAGCCATGTTCCTTCTTCCAGGCGTTGAAGTGGGTGTGTTCAGCCTTGGCTATCTGTAACTCAAAGCTACTTTGCTGATGCCTCTTCCAACCGCTGGCAGACCTTGCTGAAGTCGTTCCCCGCTTTGCCCAACCGGTTGATATATCTACCAACTTGCTTGACCAGTGGCGTAGCAGTGAATTATCAGAACCAGCCATTAGCGAACCAATCGTGTAGTTCACTTTTGTGCCGAATGCCTTATCACTGTACTCATGCCCGTTAGAGGCCAAATCAACCCTCTCTGAAGCGGCGATTTCGGTGGGAGTCGTAGCAGCTGTCGTTGAGTCATGTCCGGGGTTATCTAAATCCAGGGGTTGCTCAACATCTTCAAACCTTCTCCTACCTTCTTGAGTAAAGTCACCGGCTTCTTTTAACTGTTTTGCCTCCACTTCCCTGGCAACTTTTGCATAGGCAGTAGAGAGGTCTGGAGAAACCCTCCCAAGGGAACCTATAAGTCCTCCAAAGCTGCCTGCTGTAGCTGTAGCGAGAAGAACATCCTCATCATCCATTAAAGGGTCTACTGCATTCACTAGGCCCTCTACAGTCGCTACTTCACCAGCAGTTATCGCGCCAGCAGTAACCGCTCTCTTAACCCTACCTACACGGGAGCCCCACATTGCAGCAGCGCCGACGCCCCCAGTGAGCGTCCCGGCTACTAATGAAGTGGGGTCAATGAGATTTGCAAGGATTCTTGCTGACAGGGCGTTGTCGCTCTGTATTAAGATATGCTCTAGCTTTTGAGCAGCTAGTAATTCTTCACGCATAGACTCAGCATGTTGCAGACTAGTCGCCTCTACCAAACTAGCCTTATGCTCATCTTGTAGGCCCTCTCCGAGCCTATGAAAATCGTCTTGGGAGAGTGTGAAATCACTCCTCTCCTCATACCCCTCTAACTCACCCCAGCGCGCTAGTCTGTTGTGTGTCCAATCCAGCTCAGCTGCCGTACCAAAAGCCTCAAAAAAGCCCACTGAATTTTGCTCAGCGGGCTTAGATGCTTCAAGGGACTGCTCTTGCTCTGGGGTAAGTAAGGTAGGGCTTTGGTTAATACTTAACGAATCTTTCTGTCTCTGCTTCGCGATTGCATCAGAGACTATCTCATGTCCTACCAACTCCACTTTAAGTCTCTTCTAATTTTCGTTGCAGCTCTTGTAGTTCGCGCTTCTTCCGCTCAACTACAGCTGCATCCACATTCATCCTAATATCACTTTCAATTTCGGCCTGCTTTGCAGCGATACTATGGGAGAGTCCTGACTTCTTAATCCCACCGGTAACAGTATTTATCACCGGCTTCACAGCTCCTCCCAGAGCACCAGCAACTGCCTTTGTAGGTTTAACAAAGCTCTCATTGAAAGCTATGGCTGCCCGCCTTCCCGCCCCACCGGCATCATGCTCGGCGAGCGCTCGGGTGTATTCATGCTCATTCATCTGGGCCGCTACTTCTGGTTTCCCGAAGTCGTAGAGGTTTGCAATCGGCACATCACCAGCTATAAGAGGCCGAGCAATCATTGCAGTCTTTCGGTTTATAGCGAGGATGTTGTTATCAGTCGGGTTATAGAAGAGAGCAATATCCTCTGGCCCCACCTCTACCCCATCAGTTTGCATCTGTTTGGCATAACTCTCCCGCAGGAACTGAAAAGCAACTTCAGGGGCTCTGCCTGTTTCCTGCTGGAAGCGAATAACCTCATCTTTACGAATGGCTACCCCGCCTACCTGCGTGAATTCATTGTCAATTTTGTTATAAGCCATCTCTAAAGCGCGGTCTTGAGACACCCCCATCTGCATGAGATAAGAGGTTTCACGCTCAATCAGGCCAATCACAGGCTTACTATTGAAATCCCCATCCAGGTCTTTGGACCAGCTGAACCAACCTTCACCAAATTTCTTCCCTAAGAACTCATCTCGGTCAGCGATGGCATCTTTTCCCCACATTACTTTTGGAGCGGGTTGGGTGAGGTCTGTGCTATTGATTCGCTGGAGAGCTTGGAGAGGTGTTTCATCAAGAAGCTGATGCTCATTAAAAGCAAGGACTTTGCGCCTAGTGTCATCAGGCAACATCCCTACATAGCCGGTTTCCATGGCCATTGGTAAAACCTGGAGCATCTGCTTAGTGATAGGAGCCAGCTCTTCAGAGTTGCTTGTATTCTCATCAAATGCTGCGAACCCACCTGAGAAGACTTGGTCCAGGGGCTTGTAGCGCTCGCCATTCTTTTTCAAGGCATTGAAGAAAGTCTTCATGCCCACATCACCCTGTCTTAGGAAGTGGTTGTAAGCGAGTCTCAAGGTATCTCCCTTAAGTGTCCCCTCGCCCTTATCCCACTGCTGAGCTGCAACGAGTTATTGTCAATTCTGGTGTTTAGCCAGTCTGATCAAGCAGCGCTCTGATCGGTGGTTGTCGCTTCCTCTCCATCCGTGAA